>DASXPS010000194.1 GCA_036493475.1 Sporichthyaceae bacterium
TTCGGACGGTCAGGCCGCGATGGACAAGCTCAAGGCGACCGCGGCCTATCAGAACCTCAGCGCGGTGCAGAAGAGCCATGTCCTGATCCTGGGCCCGGATGTGGCCGAGGCGCTGTATTACGCCAGTCCGATGAGCATCCCCTGGGCGCTGGACAAGATCGTGCCGCAGCTGGTGGACATGCTCTCCGGCAAGGCCGCTGCGGACAAGGCGGCGGCGGACGCCGCCGAGCGGGACGCCGAGAACCAGGGCAACCTGAGCATCGACTACGACCCCAGCGCCAAGCCGACGGCCGAGCCGACCGACGACGCGACCGACGGTCCGGGTTCCGGTGACGTGGGCGACATCCGGGCACCGTCGGCGGGCTCCACCCCGGCGTCGTCGTCCGCGCCGAGCTCGGCGCCCGGCGCAATGGCGAGCGGAACGCCGACGCCCTGACACCGTTTAGGGTTGAGGGGCCGACCCGCGCACCCGCCGAGGAGACCCGATGACCCGACCTGTGCTGAGCGCCGACGACTTCGCCGTCGCCGACCTGAAGCTGGCCGAGTTCGGCCGCAAGGAAATCCGGCTCGCCGAGCACGAGATGCCGGGCCTGATGGCGGTGCGCGCCGAGTACGCAGCGGCACAGCCGTTGGCCGGTGCGCGGATCATGGGCTCGCTGCACATGACCATTCAGACCGCGGTGCTGATCGAGACGCTGGTGGCGCTCGGGGCCGACGTGCGCTGGGTCAGCTGCAACATCTTCTCCACCCAGGACCACGCCGCGGCCGCCGTCGCGGTGGGCCCCGACGGCACCGTCGACGAACCTCGCGGCGTGCCGGTGTTCGCCTGGAAGGGCGAGACCCTCGAGGAGTACTGGGAGTGCACTCGCCGCGCCCTGATGTGGCCGATGGCCTCGGGATTCGCCGGGCCCAACATGATCCTGGACGACGGCGGCGACGCCACCATGCTGGTACACAAGGGCACCGAGTTCGAGAAGGCCGGCAAGGTGCCCGGTGTCGAGACAACCGACAACGAGGAGTTCAGGGTCGTTCTCGCGCTGCTGGCGACGTCGTTGCACGAGGACGCCACCCGCTGGTCGAACATCGGCCGCGAGATCAAGGGCGTCACCGAGGAGACCACCACCGGCGTGCACCGGCTCTACGACATGTTCAAGGCGGGTGCGCTGCTGTTCCCGGCGATCAACGTCAACGACTCGGTCACCAAGTCCAAGTTCGACAACAAGTACGGCTGCCGGCACTCGGTGATCGACGGTCTGAACCGGGCCACCGATGTGCTGATCGGCGGCAAGGTCGCGGTGGTCTGCGGCTACGGCGATGTCGGCAAGGGCTGTGCGGACGCACTACGCGGGCAGGGCGCCCGGGTCATCGTCACCGAGATCGACCCGATCTGTGCGCTGCAGGCCGCGATGGACGGCTTCCAGGTCGCCACCCTGGACGATGTGGTGTCCACCGGGGACATCTTCGTCACCACCACCGGCAACTTCATGATCATCACCGCGGCACACATGGCCGCGATGAAGCACCAGGCGATCGTGTCCAACATCGGCCACTTCGACAACGAGATCGACATGTCCGGCCTGCAGAAGACCGCCGGCATCACCCGGATCAACATCAAGCCGCAGGTCGACGAGTGGGCCTTCCCTCCCAATGAACACAGTCCCGATGGGCACTCGATTCTGGTGCTCGCCGAGGGCCGACTGATGAACCTGGGCTGTGCCACCGGTCACCCCAGCTTCGTGATGTCGAACTCGTTCACCAACCAGGTGATCGCGCAGATCGAGCTGTTCACCAAGACCGCGGACTACCCGCTGGGCGTGTACACGCTGCCCAAGTACCTGGACGAGAAGGTGGCCCGGCTGCACCTGGACGCCCTCGGCGTGCGGCTGACCACGCTCACCGAGGAACAGGCCGCCTACATCGGCGTGCCGGTCGACGGCCCGTACAAGTCGGACCACTACCGGTACTGATCGGGGGAGACCACATGGCTCTGGCGGGCCGGGCGGTCTCCTTCGACAGGGCCGCTGATTTCTACGACCGCACTCGCGGACTGTCACCGGAGCTGGAGCAGGCGCAGACCGAGCTGCTGGCCGGCGAGCTGACCGGCGCCTCCCGCTGCCTGGAGATCGGCGTCGGCACCGGGCGCATCGGGTTGCCGCTGGCGCACGCCGGGATACCGGTGGTCGGCGTGGATCTCTCGCCCGCCATGTTGGCCCGGCTGCTGGGCAAGGACGCCACAGCGGTGCCAGTGGCGGTGGCCGACGCCCGCGCGTTGCCGTTTCCCGGTGGCGTCTTCGACGCCGTGCTCGCCTGCCACGTGCTGCACCTGATCGAGTTCTGGGCCGACGTGGTCGACGAGGCGATGCGGGTGCTGCGGCCCGGCGGAAGGCTGCTCGTCTCCCAGGGTGGCTCGCCCGGCGACGAGGCGCGGCTCGCGGCGCTGCGCGCGGAGCTGGCCGCGGCGGCGGGCCTGACCGGGGACCACCGAGTGGGGCTGCAGGACCGCGCCGAGTTGGACACGTACCTGGCCGGCCGCGGGGCGACGGTGCGTGAGTTGCCCGAGCTGCACAACCCGACCGCGCGGACGGTCGCAGAATTCCTCGACCAGGTCGCCGAGGGTTGCTACTCCTGGACCTGGTCAGTGGACCCCGAGCGGGTTGGGGTCGCGGCCGAGCAGGTCCGGTCCGCGGCCCGGCAGCGCTGGGGCGACCTGACCGCGGTCACCGTCGGCGCAAGGGCCGTCCGCTGGCACGTCTACCAACTGCCGGGCTAAGCCGCCCTGCGGGGCGCGGTGTGGTTGTGGCTGTTGAGCACATTGCGCACCACCGCCGGCGGCACCGCCTGCGCGGGCGTGGCCGGCCAGTATGCCCGTCCGCCGATCACCGGCAGCACTGCCTCGCCCGCGCGCACACTGCCGTGTACGTGGGCGACGCCGTCGACGGGTAGACCATCGGCCGCGGTGCGGGACGGCAGTGGCAGTAACGCCGCCGGGGCACCGTCGTCGAAATGAGAGAACAGCAGCAGGCCCGGATTCCCTGCTGCATCAACGAATCTGACGTAGCGCCAGGGACGCGGTTGTTGCTTGCGAACCGCGAACAGTCGGCGCGGGGTTCTGGTCAGCCAGAGCGCCTCGACCATTCCCACGGCGAGCCCGGCCGCCGCCGCGATCCACCAGTAGCGCCCCAGCGTTGCGGCCAGGACCGGCGCCGGCACCAGCGGACCGGTAGCCATGGGGAGCAGGCGCGTCGTCGCCTGACGCAGCCGGCGAACCTGCCACCAGAACCGGGCCCCGTCATCCGCCGGGCCTGATCGCGGAGACGTGTCCCAGCCCTCCGTGGCCGCCCGCATGCGTTGCACCTCGACGATGCGGGCGAACCCGATGTCACCCTCGCCAAAAAACGGCACCGGACCAGATCCTTTCCTGTGCGACATGGGGTAAGTCGAGTGCGCAGCTCAGCACCGGCTCTGGCGGGATATCCGGTGCTCAGCTGCCCACTCGACGGGTTGTGGCTGACGCCCGGCCGGCCAGCGGGCAGGCCGGCCGGGCGCCGCTCGTGGTGATCAGACGGCCAGGTAGGTGGCGCTGATCAGATCCCGGGCCCACCGCATGCGCAGGCAGGTGACCTCCGGGTCCTTGCCGTAGCTGGCGGCCAGCTCGGCGGCGCATTCGACCACCAGGCCGTGGTGGCTGTGCAGGGCCTGCGCCAGCGCGGAGTGCACCGCGGAGGCGTCAACGCGCTGCGACGGCTGCAGCGTGCTGCAGAACAGCAGTTCGGCCAGATCGTTCAACGACATGTGCGCGCTCGCGTTGGCGAAGTCCGTCGCACGAGTGTCCAGATATGTCCCCATGGTGCCTTCGACGCGACGCCGGTTCGCTCAGCTCCGCGCCGGGGGCGGAATCCGTCGTTCGACGCCACATCCAAGCCGAACGGGGGAGGTGCCCTCGGTCGGACGACCCAGCCGCGGCGCGGATCAGCCGGGCAGGGTGAACGGTCCAGCGGGCGGGGGCGGGGGCGGGTCGGGCGCGGGGGGCGGTGCCTGCGGCGGCGACGGGTAGGGCGGCTGCTGCGCCGCCTGCTGGTGGGGCGTCCAGCCCGCCCGGGCCAGCTCCCGGTTGCGGCGTTCGGCAAGTACGGCGCCCAGCAGTGCGGCCGGGTCGGTGCCGGGTGCAGCGGGGTGGCCCAGCACCGCGACGAACTCCCCGGCCAGCCGGGTGGTCCAGTGCGCGGCCATGGTCGGGTCCAACTCGCCGATCCGGCCGAGCACCTGCCGGGCCTGCAGAGCCAGGTCGTCGGGTATCCGATCGACGGGCAGCCCGGCGGCCCAGCCGGCCAGCTGTGGCGGCATGTAGGCCGGGGGGGTGACCGCGACCGGGATGCGTTCCCGGATCACCACCGTGCCCGCGAGGTGGTCACCCACCCGCTTGCCGCGGGTCGAGCAGAGCGAGCTGATCAGTGCCACCGAGCCCAGCGCAATCGGGTCGAAGTCCACGATGACCCCGATCAGCGCGCGGGTGAACGCGTGCCGGAAACCGATCGGGCCACCGTCGTCGCGCACCACACGCAGGCCCAGCGCCATTTTGCCCGGGCTGCGTCCGCGGTTCAGCGTCTCGAAGGCGACCGGGTAGCCGAGCACCACGAGCACCCCGGTGGACAGGCCGATCGCCGCGGCCAACGCGTCATCGGTACTGGCCCCGATCACGCTCGCCAGGATCCCGACGCCGATCAGCGGGATCGACAGCAACGCCAGATCGAGAAGCAGGGCCAGGGCGCGGCTGGGCACCTTGGCCAACCGCAGCTCCAGCGCCACCGCCTCGCCGGTGATCACATCCCGGGCACCGGGCGACGGGGAGCTCACCGAACTAGTGTGCCGGTCGTGGACGTCGACGCGTTTGTGGCGGTGCACGCCGCGGAATGGACGCGGCTGGAGCAGCTGCTGGGTCGAGCCTCGCGATTGTCCGGCGACGAGGCCGAGGAATTGGTCGCGCTCTACCAGCGCACCGCCACCCATCTGTCCACTGTGCAGTCCGCGGCACCGGACCCGGCGCTGGTGGGTCGGTTGTCCTCGTTGGTGGGCCGGGCGCGCGCGGCGGTCACCGGCACCTCCTCGCCCGCGCGGCGCGACGTGGCGCAGTTCTTCCTGCGCCGCTTCCCGGCCGCGGTGTACCGGGCCTGGCCGTGGTGGGTCGGGGTCGGCGCGGCGTTCTACGCCGTGGTGGCCGCGATGGCGATCTGGGTCGGGCAACATCCTCGGGTGCAGGGCTCGATCGCGTCTTCCGATTACGTCCGCGAGTTGACCCGCCCCGGTGGGCAGTTCGAGTCCTACTACTCCGACCACGCGGCGACCTCGTTCGCGGCCCGGGTCTGGACCAACAACGTCTGGGTGGCCGCGGCCGGGTTGGCGTTCGGGGTGCTGATCGTGCCGGTGGTGTACCTGCTCTGGCAGAACGCGACGAACCTGGCGGTGGGCCTCGGGCTGATGGGTGCGGCCGGTCGGCTGGGAATCTTCCTCGGGTTGCTGGCCCCGCACGGATTGCTGGAGCTGACCGCGGTGTTCGTGTCCTCCGGGGTCGGGCTGCGGCTGGGGTGGACGGTGATTGACCCGGGCCCGCGCACCCGCAGCGCGGCATTGGCGGTCGAGGGCCGCGCCGCGATGGGCGTCGCGCTGGGCCTGATCGCGGTGCTCGCCGTGTCCGGGGTGCTGGAGGCCTTCGTCACCCCGTCCGGGTTGCCCACTGCCGTGCGGGTGGGCATCGGGGCAGCCGCCGAATTGGTGTTCCTGCTCTACGTGTTTCTACTCGGCGGCCGGGCCGCGCGCGCCGGGGAGACCGGCGACGTGGACGCGAGTCGGGCCGGCGACGTGTTGCCGACCGTGGGCTGAGCGGTCCTCAGTCGTCCGGGCAGGGGTGCTGCTGGGACTTCACAAAAATGTCGACCACCGAGCACATGCCCCAGGGCACCTTGCCATCGACCGGCGGCTTCGGCTTCTTGTCGCTGTAGGCAGGCCCCAACACCAGGGCCGCGGCCACCACGGATACCAGCAATCCACGCATGGACACCACGGTCGCCCCGATGCGGAGCAAAGTCCAAGAGGCGCGCCCCCATAGATTTAGCCCATGGCAAAGGATGAACGCGCGGTCACCGCACAGAGCGAGGACTTCTCCGGTTGGTACAACGACGTTGTCCTGCGCGCGCAGTTGGTGGACCGCGGCCCGGCCAAGGGCACCATGGTCATCCGGCCGTACGGATATCGGATGTGGGAGTTGCTGCAGGCCGCCCTGGATGCGCGGATCAAGGAGACCGGCCACGAGAACGCCTACTTCCCGCTGTTCATCCCGGAGTCCTACCTGCGGCGTGAGGCCGAACACGTGGAGGGCTTCGCGCCCGAGCTCGCCGTGGTCACCCACGCCGGTGGCAAGGAGCTCGAGGAGGCGCTGGTGGTCCGGCCCACCTCGGAGACGATCATCGGCGAGATGATGGCGAAGTGGATCTCCTCACACCGGGATCTGCCGATGCTGCTCAACCAATGGGCCAACGTCGTGCGCTGGGAACTGCGTCCCCGCATGTTCCTGCGCACCACCGAGTTTCTCTGGCAGGAGGGGCACACCGCGCACGCCGACGAGGCCGACGCCATGCGCGAGACCCTGCAGATGCTCGACGTGTACACCGAGATCGCCCGCGACTGGGCTGCGATCCCGGTGGTGCCGGGGGAGAAGACCGCGGGCGAGCGGTTTGCGGGCGCGCTGCGCACGTTCACCATCGAGGGCATGATGCGCGACGGGAAGGCCTTGCAGTCGGGCACGTCGCACTACATGGGCACGAACTTCGCCAAGGCGTTCGACATCAAGTATGCTGACGCATCGTCAGGTGGGCAGCAGTACTGCCACACCACGTCCTGGGGCATGTCCACCCGCATGATCGGCGGGATCATCATGGCCCACGGCGACGACAAGGGTCTGATGTTGCCGCCGAAACTGGCACCCCATCAGGTCGTGATCGTGCCGATGGGTAAGGGCGACGCGTTGGGCCCCGTCATGGCGGCAGTCGACGCGCTCGTCGCCGAGCTGAAGGCGCTCGGCGTGCGGGTGCACGTCGATGACCGTCCGCAGGTGTCGATGGGTTTCAAGTTCAACGACCACGAGATGCGCGGCGTCCCGGTGCGGATCGCGATCGGCCCCCGCGACCTGGACAACGGCGTCGCCGAGGTGGCCCGTCGCATCACCGGCGAGAAGGAGTCGATCCCGTTGGCCGGGCTGGGCGCGGCGCTGCCCGGCATGCTCGAGGAGATCCAGGCGGCGCTGCTCGCCCGGGCCACGGAGTTCCGCGATTCGAACATCACCTCGGTCGACGACTGGGACGCCTTCGTGGCGGCGACCGACACCGGGTGGGCAAGCGTGCTGCACTGCGGCCAACCGTCCTGCGAGGACGAGATCAAGGCGGCCAGCGCCGCGGCAACCCCGCGGTGCATCCCGAATGCCGGCGCGCCGGAGACCGGGACGTGCATCCGCTGCAACGCCCCGTCGGCCTACGGCAAGCGGATCCTGTTCGGTCGCTCCTACTGAGCCCGAACTATCGAGTCATGGGTGTGGCTCGCTGACGCGCTCGGTGACGGGTTGGAGTTGAACCCGTTGTAGGACGCGTCGCTGGTGGCGGTCGGGGTCGAGGTCGGCGTGGGCGATGCGCTGCGCGCGGCCTCGTCCTCGGCGGCCTTTGTCCGGGCCGCCTCTGGGTCCTGGGTCACTATGATTTTGCCCTTCATCTGCCCCGGGTCCAGGTAGATGCACTCGTACTTGTAGGTGCCCGGCGTATCCGGGGCGGTGAAGTGCACCGAGGCACCCGGACCCACGTCGCCGCTGCGCAGCCCGCTGGCCTCGTCGGTGACCCCGCAGATGAAGTCCATCTTGTTGGTCAGGGTGATCACCGTTCCCGGCGTGACGTACAACGTCGAGGGTCTGAACGACTCGTCGACCATCTCCAGATCCGCGGTGTCCGGCGCCACGGCCGGGGTGTCCAGCGGGATCGGGGTGACCGACGGGATCACGCCGAGCGCTGGGGTGGGCGAGGACGCCGGCGGTAACGCGACGTTCGTGTTGTGGGTCACCCCGCAGCCGGCCAACAGGGCGACCAGGGCCGTGGCGGCGGCGATCCCGCGGACAGAACGGGACATATGGGCAGCGGCGGGCGTTCGGTTCACGCAGGGATCATGCCGGCCGAGCCTTGGCGGACACCCCGTCGTCGCTCAGTTATTTCTTGATTGTGATCGTTGCCGTCATCTTCCGGTGATAGAAGCAAACGACCTTGTAGGTGCCCGGCTTGGTGGGCATCTTGAATGTCTTCTTCTGGCCGGCGTCCACGTCCGGGGCGATGTCCCCGCCGCTGGAGTTGGGATTGGCCCGCAAATAGGCCTCGGTACTGATGTTGTGCGTGGCGACGTCGTCGTTCTCCTCGGTCCAGGTGTCACCGGGCATGGCGGTGATCGTGGTCGGGAGAAACGCGAAGTCGGCGAACACGATGGTCCTCGGCGGTGCCGATACCGGGCCCGGCGCGACGTTGCTGTTGTTGGTGTTGCCGCCGCCACCGCAGGCGGCCAGACCGGCGACGAGCGCGACGGCGGCGGCCGTGTACCCGGCTCGGCTGGTCCTCATCCCTCGTCCCTCAACGGCTTGCTGCCTTCAGTGCAAGGTACGCGTCGGCGAGTGCCGGTGGCAGTTCGTCGGGACCGGCCGCGACCACCCGCACGCCCCGGCGGGTCAGCAGCGCTCCGGTCGCCGCGCGCTCGGAGCGGGTGCGCTCGGCGGCGGCTGCGGCGTACACCGCCTCGGCGTCCCCGCGTCCCGCGGCCAACTGGGCCACCCGGGTGTCATCGACGGCGGCCAGCAGCAGTCGGTGGCGGGCCAGCAGCGCGGGCAGCACCGGCAGCAGGCCGTCGGTGACCGGGGCGGCGTCCAACGTGGAGATGAGCACCCCCAGCGCGTCGCGGCCGGCCCGACGCAGTACCTCCGACGCGAGTCCGCGCATGTCGGTCTCCACCAGATCGGCCTCGACCCCGGCCAGCGCGGACACCAGATCCGGCAGCAACCGACCCGGCCGGGCGTCGGTGACCGCGGCCCGCACCCGCCGGTCGTAGACGAGCAGGTCGACCCGGTCCCCGGCGGCCGAGGCCAACGCGGCCAGCAGCAGCGCGGCGTCCATCGCGGCGTCCAGTCGGGGGGCGTCGCCGACCCGGCCGGCGGCGGTGCGTCCGGAGTCCAGCACCACCAGGACCCGACGGTCGCGCTCCGGCCGCCAGGTGCGCACCGCGACCTCGGTGCGTCGCGCACTGGCCCGCCAGTCGATGGAGCGCACGTCGTCGCCGTCCACCCAGGAGCGCAGCGAGTCGAACTCGGTGCCGGCCCCGCGGACCCGAGCCGCGTTGCGTCCGTCGAGCACCCGCAATCGGTCCAGGCGGGACGGCAGATGTCGGCGGCTGCCGAACTCCGGCAGGACCCGCAGCGTCCACGGCACCCGGTGGGCCCGTTGTCTCCCGGCCAATCCCAGGGGGCCCACCGAGCGCACCGTGACCCGGTCGGGATGGCGATCGCCGCGCCGGGTCGGGTGCAACGTGGTGGTCAGTAGCCGGCCCTCGCCGCGCGGTAGATCGAGCTGATGATACGTCAGATTTGCACCGGCGCTGGGCGCCCAGGCATCCCGCAGTCGCCCGCGCAGCCGACGCGGGCCGATGTTGGTGACCCGCAGGGTGAGCGTCGCGGACTCACCCAGGCGCAGCGCGGTCGGACCGTCCCGGTCGAACCGCAGATCGCGCGGTCGGGCTGCAACCAGCAGATCGAGCAGCACCCCGCACACCAACACGGCCTCGACGCCCAGCACCGCGGTGCCTGACCCGACCACCCAGACCACCGCCGCGCCGAGTGCGGCGAGCAGGGCGGTGCGTCCGGTCAGCGCCATCTCAGCGCGGCACCGGCACGGCGGCCAAGACGGAGTCCAGCACCCCGTCCGCGGTGGCGCCTTCCAGTTCGGCCTCGGCGCGCAGCCCGATGCGGTGACGCAGCGCGGGTCGGGCCAATGCCTTCACATCATCGGGCAGCACGTAGTCCCGCCCGGACAACCAGGCCCAGGCGCGGGCGGCGGCCAGCAGTGCAGTGGCCCCGCGGGGGGAGACCCCCAGGCGCACCGCCGGCGAGCTACGGGTGGCCCGACACACGTCGACGATGTAGCCCTGGATCTCCGGGCGCACAGTGACCGCGCGGGCGGCGTCGCGGGCCACCGCCAGATGCTGCGGCCCGGCCACCGGGCCGACCCCGGCCGCGGCCAGATCGCGGGGGTCGAAACCGCCCGCGTGCCGGGCCAGCACCGCGATCTCCTCGCTGCGGCTGGGCAACGGCAGTACCAGCTTGAGCAGGAAGCGGTCCAGTTGCGCCTCGGGCAACGGATAGGTGCCCTCGTACTCCACCGGGTTCTGGGTGGCGGCCACCAGGAACGGGTCGGGCAGCGCGCGGGGGGTGCCGTCGACCGACACCTGCCGCTCCTCCATGGCCTCCAGCAGCGAGGCCTGCGTCTTCGGCGGGGTGCGGTTGATCTCGTCGGCGAGCAGCAGATTGGTGAACACCGGACCGGGCCGGAAGGAGAACTCCGCGGTCCGGGCGTCGTAGACCAGCGACCCGGTGACGTCGCCGGGCATCAGGTCCGGGGTGAACTGCACGCGGGTGGTACGCAGGTCCAGGGCCCGGCAGAAAGCCCGGGCCAGCAGGGTTTTGGCGATGCCCGGCACGCCCTCCAACAGCACATGGCCGCGGCAGACCAATGCAATCACCAGCCCGGTGACCGCGGCGTCCTGACCGATCACGGCCTTGGCCACCTCGGCGCGGACCGCGACCAGAGCCTGATGGGCCGCGGCCACCTCATCAATCCGGCCGGCCGCGGCACGCTGGGTGTCGGGGCGCAGGTCGAGTTCATCCACCGGGCGGCCTCCTGCCGTCGCGAACATCGTGCTCGATCCCGTCCAGGGCATCGGCCAACGCCACCAGTTCGGCGTCGGAGTCCGGCGCCTGACCGAACAGCAGGGCGCCGACGTCGGTTGCCGGACGAGAGGTGTGTGCGGCGATGGCCTCGACCAGCGCCCGCGGCTCGGTTTGCCCACCGTGCAGCCCGAACCGGGCCGACAACCGGCGCACCGCGGCCTCGCGCAGGGCCGTGGCCGCGCGCTGCCGCGCCCCGGTCCGGCGATAGAGCCGCGCCAGGCCCTCGGTGCTCTCCGCCGCGCGCACAGTGACCGGCAGCGGTTCGGTGACCACCGGCCCCAACCGCCGGGCACGCCACAGCGCGAGCACCCCCACGGCCACCGCCAGTTGCGCAGCGGCCCACTTCAACGGGGTGGGCAACAAGGCGGTCAGCGGCTTGCGTCCGCCGGCGGCCAGGGCCGGGTCGTCCAGTTGTGGGCGGAACCACACGAGGTCGCGGCGTTCGCCGAGCAAGGCCAGCGCCAGCGCCGCGTTGCCCGCGGCGTCCAGCCGGGCGTTGGTCAGCGGGGCGCCGCTGCCCAACGCGGTGCGCGTATCGATCCGGGCCAACGGGGCGGCCCGGTCGTTGGCGTAACACAACTCGCCGCCCGCGATGCCGGGGCCGGCCCGGTAGCCGAAGCCGCCAAGTTGAACCCGCCCCGCGCGCACCGCCGCGGGCAGCGTGCACAGCGGATCCCGGATTCCCACGTCGGACATGCTCACCGCGGTCAGCTCCGGCATCGCCGCGGACAGCGACTGCGGACCGGGCGCGATGAGCAGCACCCCCGGCGCACCGTCCACCAGGTCCCGCAATGCCTTACCGGGCAACAGATCCGGGCCGGTGATCAGCAACGTGGCACCGGGTTCGGCGCTGCGCGCGGCGGCCACCGAGCGGGCTACATGTACCTGGACGCCGGCGTCGGTGAGCAGTTGCGTCACGGCGTGCGCACCGCCCGGTTCGTAGGAATCCGGGTCCAGGTCACCGGCGTTGCCGCGCGCGGCCAGGGTGGCGATGCCCGCGGTCACCGCGACCAGCAGCACGAGCAACAACAACGGCACTCGCGCCGACCGGCGCGCGGCGGTAACGGTCACGTCGGGGGCGGCATCCGACGCCCTCATCGCAGCACCGGTTCGCTCGCCCGTGCCCCGCGCACCGTGACGTCCGCGGCCGCCACCACGTCGTGCCCGGCCCGGTCACCGACCCGGCCGCCGTAGCGGATCTCGTCGAAGACCCCGGCGGCCGCATGCACCGGGCCGGCCGCGCTGGGTCGCAGACCGGCCACCTCGGCGGCGACCTCGTTCGCGGTACGACCGGGCCGCGGCACCAGGAGCCCGCGTTCCTCACAGCCGCGCACCAACGCCCGGAAGCGTTCCACGGTCGCGGCGCTGAGGTCTCCCGCGGCCAGGGCCGCGTCGGCGGCGGCGTGGTGGTCGGCCGCGCTGCGGAGCTCGCTGTGGAAGACCGGGGCGGAGCGCCGGTACGCCTTGCGCAGTGGGCCGAGCCGCGTGCGGATCCCGATCAGGACCAGCGCCACCAGGCCGATCAGCAGCAGGATCGCCAACCGATTCCCCGGCGTCGGACCGGAGGCGCGGTCGAAGGCCCCCTGCACCCAGTCGACCAATCGGGTGGCCAACCGCTGGAACAAGGTGGGGTCGTGGGCGTGATAGGCGGGCTTGGTCAGTTCGCTGTGCGCGGCGGCGCGGGCGACGTCGGGGTCCGGCACCACCGGAATATCGACAACGATCATCGGGCGATCTGCGCTGCCGCGGCGCGGGCCAGCGTCAGGTCCAGGCCCTCGCGGCGCATCCGCAGGTCCACGTAGAGCAGCGCGGTCACCCCGGCGCTGAACGGATACGTGACCACCCCGGCGATCGCCACGCCGATCATCATGAACAGGTAGAAGGCCACCCCCGGATGACCCGCGGTGCCGGAGACGGCCAGCCCGACGCCGAGGAACGGCAACGCGAGCATGCCGGTGGCCATTTGAGTGATCACCTGGGTGAGCAGCAGGATCCCCAGCACGCGCCAGAAGCTGCCGCGCACCAATCGCAGCGAGCGGCGAATCGCCGTGCCGATCGTCGCCTTCTCCAACACCAGCGCGGGGGCGGCGACGCCCAGTCGCACGAAGAGCAGCACCGCGCACGGCACCGCCGCCAACTCGCCGAGGAAGCCGATTCCCCAACCGGCGTCGGAGTTGGTGCTCAATCCGATCGCGAGGCCGAGCAGCACCGGCACTGCGAGGATCGCCGCGACCAGGGTCAGCACCGAGAACGACAATCCGACCAGCCGCCACAACCGCGGGCGGGCCTGCGTCCACGCCGCCCGAGGGGTGATCTCCTCGCCGAGCACTGCGCGGGACATCACCACCGTCAACACGCCCTGCAGCACGATCTGCGCGAGCAGCCCGATGACGGTCGCCACAGCCTGCGCGGACTGGGTGGCCGCGTCGCCCGAGGTATCCACGCTGTTGTTGCCCAGCGCCGAGGTGTCGCGCAGGACCAGATACAGCGCGGCCGCCTGTAGCACGGTGACCACGGTGACCACGGCCGCCGCGAAGCCCAACTGCACCTGCCAGTAGCGGCGCATGGTGGACCACGCGCCGTCCAGGATCTCCCCGATGCCCAGTGGCCGAAGTGGGACCACGCCGGGCCGTGCCGGCTGCGCGCTCGGCGGGACCCAGCCAGGCGGCAGCGACATGCCGGGCCCGCCGGGCGGGGGCGGTGGACCGTAGCCCGGTCCGGGGCGGGGCGCAGGCGGATAGACCGGGGGAGCGCCCCAGCCGGCCGCCGGGGTCTGCGCCGATGGGGCGGGTGCCGGCGGCTCCGGGGCGGGGGTGGGCAGCACCCACGCGGGCGGCTGCACGCCGGCCCAGGCGCCGCTCGGCGCAGCCGGCTGGGCCGGCGATGTGGACTCCGCCGCCGGGTCCTCAGCCATGGCGATCATCGTGCCACGGACCCGGCTCGGCCCCGGCCCCCCGATGCTGCGGGTGGTGGCCCGCGCTTGCGCATGTCATGCGCAATAGGGCCTTGTCAGGCGTCTGGACGCCTGACAAGACCCCACGACGCATGTCATGCGCTCGCCGTCGGGCAGGATCGGGGCGTGTACCGAGCCCTGTACTGGAGCGATGAGCCCGCGGTCATGCTGCTGGACCAGACCCGCCTGCCGGCCGAAAGCGTCGAACTGAGCTGCCCCGACGTGGCGAGCCTGGTCGATGCCATCAAGCGGTTGGCCGTCCGCGGCGCACCGCTGCTCGGCATCGCGGGCGGCTACGGGATAGCTCTGGCGGTGGCCCGCGGGGAGGACGTCGAGACCGCCGCTTACGACCTGGCGCACGCGCGGCCCACCGCGGTGAACCTGACCAAGGGGGTGGTCCGGGTGTTCGCCGCGTACCGCGACAGCGGCGGCGACCCGGCAGCCACCCTGGCCGCGGCGCGGGCGTTGCACGCCGAGGAGGACGCGGCCGCCGAGGCCCTGGCCACGCACGGGTTGACCCTCATCGAGCCCGGCGCGCGGGTGCTCACCCACTGCAACACCGGCGCGCTGGCCACCGGCGGTGCGGGCAGTGCGTTCGGGGTGGCGCTGGCCGCGCACAAAGCCGGCAAGTTGGCGCACCTGTGGGTGGGCGAGACCCGTCCGCTGCTGCAGGGCGCCCGGCTGACTGCCTGGGAGGCCGCCGCCCACGGCATCCCGCACACGGTGCTGGTCGACGGGGCCGCCGCGTCGCTGATGTCCACCGACCAAGTTGACCTGGTGCTGGTCGGGGCCGACCGAATCGCCGAGGACGGCACGGTGGCGAACAAGGTCGGCACGTACGGCCTTGCGGTGGTCGCGACGTACCTGGGCATCCCGTTCGTGGTGGTTGCCCCGTGCAGCACCATCGACCTGGCGACCCCGCAGGCTGCCGCGATCACCGTGGAGCAGCGCGACGCCACCGAGGTGACCACCTTCGCCGGGCAGCTGGTGACCCCGGCCGACAGCCCGGCCTGGAACCCGGCGTTCGACCTCACCCCCGCCGGGTTGATCACCGCGCTGGTCACCGAGCGCGGGGTGCTGCGCCACCCCGACCGCGCCGGGATCGCAGAACTTGTCGCCCGGTGAGCCGTCATCATGGCGCCGAAGTGCAACGATGACCCCATGAAGTCGCGTGTGCTGGTGGTGGACGACGACACCGCGCTGGCCGAGATGCTCACCATCGTGCTGCGCAGCGAGGGGTTCGAGCCGATCGTGTGTGGCGACGGGGACAGCGCCTTGGCCGCGTTCCGGGAGCGCAAACCGGACCTGGTGCTGCTGGATCTGATGCTGCCGGGACGCAACGGGATCGACGTGTGCCGGGCGATCCGGGCCGAGTCCGGGGTGCCCATCGTGATGCTCACCGCCAAGTCCGACACCGTCGACGTAGTGCTCGGCCTGGAGTCCGGCGCCGATGACTACGTGGTCAAGCCGTTCAAACCCAAGGAACTGGTGGCCCGGGTTCGCGCCCGGCTGCGCCGGCAGGAGGAGCCGACGCCGGCCGCGCTGCAGATCGCGGACCTGGACATCGACGTGGCCGGGCACTCGGTCAAACGCGACGGCACCGCGATCTCGCTGACCCCGCTGGAGTTCGACCTGCTGGTCGCGTTGGCCCGCAAACCCTGGCAGGTGTTCACCCGCGAGGTGCTGCTGGAGCAGGTGTGGGGTTACCGACACGCGGCGGACACCCGGCTGGTCAATGTGCACGTGCAGCGGCTGCGCTCGAAGATCGAGCACGACCCCGAGCACCCGGAGATCGTGGTCACCGTGCGCGGGGTCGGTTACAAGGCGGGGCCCGCCTAGTGGGTTTGCCTCTGGCAACGATTGAGAGGTAGCAGGCCGTGATCGGCCGGTTCCTGCGGCGCGTGGCGCGGCTGCCCGGGCGGTTGTTGCGCGGCCTGGTGCGCTCCTGGCGCCGGTCCATCACGCTGCGCGTGGTCACCGCGACGTTGGTGTTGTCGGTGACCGTGCTCGCGTTGTTGGGCCAGTTGGTGATGCGCGGGGTGCGCGACGGTCTGGTCGACTCCAAGGTGTCCGCCTCCCGGGCGCAGGCCGCCGCCGGGTTCGCCGCAGCGCAGTCCCGATTGGAGGCCGCCGGTACGCCGCAGCGGGCCAACGTGGGGCAGTTGCTCACCCAGATCGTGACCGCGCTGCGCGACCAGGCGGGTTCGTCCAGCCTGTATGAGTTGGTGCTGGTGCCCTCACCGACGGTGGACGCCGATGTGCCCGCCGGCCGGTTGCGCATCGCCACCGGTGGGGTGCGCCCGGCCAGCGTGCCGACCGCGATGGCCGATGCGCTGGCCGAGGAACCCGGCTCGCGCGCGGACCGGTTCGCCTCGATCTGTTTCGGCGGTACCGATGACCCGTGTCCACCGAACGCGCCGCGGGTGCCCGCGTTCGTGGTGGGCACGCAGTACAACATCTCCGGGGCGGGTGCCTACCAGCTGTACTTCCTGTTCCCGATGACCGGGGAGGCCAAGACGCTGGACCTGGTCCGCTCCCGGTTGACGGTGGCCGCGGTGGCGCTGCTGGTCCTGCTCGGCGCGATCGCCGCATTGGTCACCCGCAGCGTCGTGCAGCCGGTCCGCTCGGCGGCCCGGGTGGCCGAACGGTTGGCCGCGGGTGCGTTGGCCGAACGCATGGTGGAGCGCGGCGAGGACGACTTCGCCAAGCTGGCGAGCTCGTTCAACGGCATGGCCTCGGCGTTGCAGCGCCAGATTCGTCAGCTGGAAGACCTGTCCCGGCTGCAGCAGCGGTTCGTCTCCGACGTCTCCCACGAACTGCGCACCCCGTTGACCACGGTGCGGATGGCCGCGGACGTGCTCTACGACGGCCGCGAGGACTATCCGGCGCCGGCCGCGCGGTCCGCCGAGCTGATGCACGATCAGTTGGAGCGGTTCGAGGCGCTGCTCGGGGAACTGCTGGAGATCTCCCGGTTCGACGCCGGCGCCGCGGTGGTGGAGGCCGAGTCGACCGATCTGCGCACGCTGGTGCGCCGGGTGGTGGACGGCATCGAGGCGATGGCCGCCGCGCAGTACGGCAGCCACATTCGCGTGGAGGAGCCGAACCGGGAGTGTGTGGCGGACATCGACCCCCGCCGCATCGAACGCATCGTGCGCAACCTGCTGCTCAACGCGCTGGAACACGGCGAGGGCCGTGACGTGCGCATCCGGGTGGCGGTCGACGACGAGGCGGTCGCGGTCAGCGTGCGGGATTACGGTGTCGGCCTGCGTTCCGGGGAGGCGGCGTTGGTGTTCAACCGGTTCTGGCGGGCCGACCCGGCCCGGGCCCGGGTCAGCGGCGGCACCGGCCTGGGCCTGTCCATCGCGTTGGAGGACGCGCACCTGCACGGTGGGTGGCTGGAGGCCTGGGGTGAACCGCGGGCCGGCGCACAGTTCCGCTTGACGTTGCCCCGCACCGCCGGTGCCACGCTGGGCGAATCGCCGATCCCGCTGGAACCGGTGGACCGGCGCGGGCCGCGGCGCCCGCCGGTGCCCGGGCCGCACCACGCCCCGGAGCAGGACCCGAAAGTGGGTCGCGATGCGTGAGGTCTCGGCTCCGCGGCGGGTGTCCGTGGCGTTGCTCGCCGTGGGGCTGCTGACCGGCTGCGCGCAGATTCCGTCCTCGGGCAGCCCGTCGAGCAGTGGCAGCGTCCGGCAGGTCGACCAAGCGGCCGCGCGCAACCCGGTGGTGCGGGTGTTCGCGGAAGGGCCGCACGACGGGGACAGCGTGTACTCGATCGTGTCCGGGTTCCTGGAGGCCTCCAGCACGGTCGAGGACGACGTCAGCACCGCGCGGAAGTACCTCACCGATTCGGCCTCCGCGCGGTGGCGGCCGGACGTGGGCGTCACCGTCTACGACCACACCGCGGTGCGCATCGCCGCGAAGTCCACCGACCGGCTGCAGTTCACCGCGCCCGCGGAGGGCACGGTGGACGACCAGGGCGTGTACCTGGCCGCTTTACCCGGCAAGCAGGCGGTGGCCGACTTCGACCTGGTCAAGGTCGACGGCAACTGGCGCATCGACGACGTGCCCGCCGGGTTGTTCATCTCCAAGCAGGACTTTGACCGGGAGTACGCCGGGCAGGACATGTACTTCCTGGCCGGCGGCGGGCATTCCCCGGTGCTGGTGCCGGACCCGATCTACCTGCGCCGGGTGACCGGGCTGCCGACCGCATTGGTGAATGCGCTGCTGGCCGGACCCACGCGCTGGCTGAAGCCCGCGGTGAGCAGTGCGCTGCCCGACCACGCGGCCCTGGCCGGCCCGGTGGACGTGGTCTCCGGGGTGGCCTATGTGCGGCTGACCGCCGACTCGGTGCCCGCGAACAGCGTGGCCCGGGACACCCTGCTCGGCCAGATCGTGCTCACCCTCACCGAGGACCCGGACATCACCGCGGTCGAGGTGACTGCCGGGGACAGTCCGGTGACCCTGGGCGGGCGCGGCTCGACCCGCTTGGCCCGCTCCGACGTGGCGATCTTCTCCCCCGCCGATCTGCGCCCGCCCGGCCCGTCCGCGTACTACCTGCGCGACGGGGTGTCCTACATGGTGGGTCCGCCGGGCGCGCAGGGCCCGTTCGCGCCGTCCACCAAGCTCGCCGAGATCGCGGTCGCGCCGGGAGGCAACCTGTTGGCGGGCATCGCCAAGGACCGTAAGACGTTGTCGACCGCGCCAGGTGATCAGCCCTCGCACCTGACCGTGCGGTTGAAGGGCGACGACCTGCGCTCGGCCTCGTTCGACCAGGACGGCAATCTGTGGGTGCTGGACGGCGCCTCGCCGGACACCGTGTTGCGGCGTATCTCGGCCGAGGGTGACGCGGTTGCGGTGTCCCTCGGCGGATTCGTGGCCCGGCAGATCATGCGCCTGCGGGTGTCCTCGGACGGCACCCGGGTGGCGATGGTGTTGGACACCGTGGAGGGCTCCCAGGTCTATCTGGGGCTGGCCACCGGCACCGGGTCAGACCTGGCGGTGGGCTCGCTGCGCCGGCTGGGATTCCCGCTGTCCGACCCGGTGGACATCGGCTGGGCCGACCCGGACCGGTTGGTGGTGCTGGCCGCGGAGAAGAACGCCGCGCCGCAACCGTTCGCGCTGTCCATGGGCGGCGTCGTCTCCGATGTGGCCCCGTCACTGGCGGACATCTCCGGCCTGGCCGTCGCCCCCAACCAGGCGATCATCGCCACCACCAGCAAGAAGGTGGTCTATCGGCTGCGCCCGGGTGGCGGTTGGTTCCGGGTCGGTACCGGGATCGCGGCGACCTACCCCGGCTGACAACCCAGGTTGTGCACAGCCCGCGCGATGCGCTGCGCGCACCGGCACGTCCGGGGCACGCTGCGCAGATGCTGCGCGCCTGCCTGGATCTGCTGCTGCCTGGCGAATGCGCAGGGTGTGGGGGTCGCGCCGAGTCCGCGATCTGCGTCGGCTGCCGGGCGCGGTTGGGTCCGCCACGGGTCGCAGCCGGCCCGTCCGGCGTGGCCGTGCTGGCCAGCTGCGCGGACTGGGACGGTGAGCTGCGCCGCATGGTGTTGGCCTTCAAGGAACGCGGTCGGGGCGGGCTGGCCGCCCCGCTCGGCGCCGCGCTGGCCGGGGCGGTCGCCGCGCTCGACCTCGAGCCCGGGGCGTTGAGTCTGGTGCCGGTGCCCAGCCGTCCCGCGGCGCGGCGCGCCCGCGGCCACGATCCGACCGCCCGGTTGGCGGGCTGCGCTGCGCGAACACTGCGCCGGCGGGGCCGGATGGTCCACCTGGCCCCGGTGCTGACGCACATTCGGGACGTGCGCGACCAGACCGGTCTGACCGCAGTGGCGCGTCGGGCCAACCTCGCCGGGGCCATGCAGGCCGGGCGGTTCGGCGCGCTGCCCAGCCGGGTGGTGCTGCTGGATGACGTGTGTACGACCGGCGCGACACTGTCCGAGGCCGCCCGGGCACTGCGTGCGGTCGGCGCCCACCCGATCGGGGCGGTTGTGCTCGGTTTCGCCCGGCCGCCTCGATGAAATCTGAGAACTCCGGCCCTGGCCGGGAGCGCTGTGACGCATTAACGTCGCCACATGGCACCTGCCCGGGTCCGTGGTTGCGCCGGGGCTCCGCCCTGGCAAGCCGATGCCAGCCGCAGGCGAAACGGCCCACGTAAGGCGACTTCTCGTCGTCCGATCACGGTGCGGTTTAGAAGTAAGTCCTGCCCCGCCGGTGGTCCCGATGGCCACCGAATCGGGAGAAGGGCGTCAGTGGCGCACAGCGCTGCGAATCCCTCAGCAGGCGAATGTGGGGTAGAAGGCCAGGTCGGCCGGGTAGGTGTCATGCCAAAGCCCAACAGCCATCCTGACGGCACATCAGATGACTGAACGGCAGATCCGCCCTCATCAGGGAGGAAACGCGTGGAGATAGTCGTCAAGGGTCGCCGCACCGAGGTGACCGACCGGTTCCGGCAGCACGCCACGGAGAAGTTGGCGAAGCTGGAGAAGTGGGACGGAAAGATCATCAGCCTGGACGTCGAGGTCTGCCGGGAACGTAACCCGCGGCAGTCCGACGTGTGTGACCGCATCGAACTCACCTGCCGCACTCGGGGTCCGGTGATCCGGGCCGAGGCGGCCGCCGCAGATCCCTACGCGGCCCTGGACCTCGCATGCAGCAAGCTGGAGGTCCGGCTGCGCAAGTCCGCGGACCGTCGCCGCGTGCACCACGGGGCGCGCACGCCGGTTTCGGTGGCCGCGGCCACCGGTCAGTTCGCCGCACCCCCGGCGCGCAACGGTCACGCCGTGGCGACGGGGGCGCTGAGCGAGGAATGGTCCGACATGTCCCAAACGTCGGCCGATGGGCCGTTTGTCGTGCGCGAGAAGACGCACCGGGCGCAGCCGATGACGCTCGATCAGGCGCTCTATGAGATGGAGCTGGTCGGGCACGACTTCTACCTGTTCATGGACTCCGACTCCGGCTGCCCGGGTGTGGTGTACCGCAGACACGGGTACGACTATGGGGTGATTCGGCTGAGCAGCTGACCCTGCGTCGATCGCGCCGCCGGATCACCCGTTGGGGAACCGGCGGCGCATCGATTTCGGGGACCGCGGCCCGCGCGGCGGGTTAGCTTGGACCCCATGAGCGAGAACGGTTCCGAGGCCATCCCGCGCCAGGGGCGGCCGCTATCGGAGCCGATCCGGGTCCTGGTCGCCGATGACCACGTGCTGTTCCGCCGTGGCCTGGAGATGGTGCTGGCCCAGGAGGCCGACCTGGAATTGATCGGCGAGGCGGCCGACGGGGCGGAGGCGGTGACGGCCGCGGCCGACCTGCTGCCCGATGTGGTGCTGCTGGATGTGCGGATGCCCCGACTGTCCGGCATCGAGGCCGCCGCGGCGATCAAGGAGGTCGCGCCCGTCGCGAAGATCATCATGTTGACGATCAGCGACGAGGAGACCGACCTGTTGGCCGCCATCAAGGCCGGCGCCAACGGCTACCTGCTCAAGGAGATCTCCATCGAGGAAGTGGCCGACGGCATCCGTGCGGTGCACAGCGGCCAATCCCTGATCAGTCCGGCGATGGCGTCGAAACTGCTGACCGAGTTCGCCGCGTTGGTGAACAAACAGCCCAGCCGGAACCGGGTACCCGCGCCGGTGCTCACCGACCGCGAGCTCCAAGTGCTGCGCCAGGTGGCCCGCGGCCGGAACAACCGGGAGATCGCCGCCGACCTGTTCATCAGCGAGAACACCGTTAAGAACCACGTGCGCAACATTCTGGAGAAGCTGCAGCTGCACTCCAGGATGGAGGCGGTGTTTTACGCCGTGCGGGAGAAACTGCTCGATATTGGTTAGCGCTCGGCGAGCCAGGTCTGGCCGAGTTGGGCGTCCTTGTTGAGCAGCCTGTCGAGCATCCCGGCGATGTAGCTCTCCACTTTCCCGCCGATCAGCGGCACCCTCACCTTGATCTCGGCGTCCAGGTCCACCGTGGTCTTGCCGCCGTCCTCGAACAGATGCAGCGTGCCGTTCACTCCGCCCGGCTGACCCTTGATCTCGACGATCAACGATCCGGTGCGGTCACTTGCTCCGTCGCCATCGGCCCACGTCTGCGATTCCAGGATGGTGATGTTGTTCCCGACCAACGCCTTGATGAACGAGGGCGGGTCGATCTGCAGCGTCCGGGACAACGAGATCTTCGCGCCGTCGCCGGGGCCGGGGGTCACCGAGGAATCCGCGGCCACCGGGCGACCCCACTGGGCGCGGCGCTCCTGGAACGCCGGGTCGACGAGCATCGAATAGACGGCGGGGCTCGGGGCGTCGTACGTCATCGTGTGCGAGTAGCGCATCCGCAGATTCTGCCCTCAACCGACCAGGGCGTCGCTCAGCGGCCCGGCCAGTTCCGCCGGTGACACCCTGTTCAGACGCACCTCGCAGCAGCCGACCCACGTCGCGGCCTCCCGCAGGGCTGCCGCCATCGGGACGACCGCGGCGGCGGCGTCCAACGACACCGTTTGCGCGACGAGCGTTTGCCCGTCGCGTTTCGGGTCCACCCGCCCGCGCAACCGGCCGCCGGTGAGCAGCGGCATGGCGAAGTACCCGTGCTCGCGCCGGGCGGCAGGCTTGTAGGCCTCCAGCGCATGGCTGAACCCGAACACCCGCCGGGTGCGCGCGCGGTCCCAGATCAGCGAGTCGAACGGGGACAGCAGCGTGGTCCGGTGCCGACCGCGCGTCCCGAGTGTGGCCAGCGCCGCCGGGTCGGCCCAGGCGTCGTCCTTCCAACCGGCCACCCGCACCGGTACCAAGCCGGTGTCCGGCAGCGCCGCGGCGACCCGGGCCCGGCTGATCCGCGGGTAGTCGGCCAGATCCGCCACCGTGCCCACGGCCAACGCGGCCCCGGCCCGGCTGACCAGCTCGCGGAAACAATCGGCGTCGGACAACGTGTCGGCGGCCTGTACCTCTGCGGGCAGCGCCCGTTGGGCGAGGTCGTACACCCGCCGCCAGCCCACCCGACGCGTGCACACCACCTCGCCGGTGTCCAGCAGGAACTCGATGGCCACCTTGTGCGCGCCCCAGGACCACCACACCCCGCCGGTTCGCGCTCCGCCGAGGTCCTTGGTGGTGATCGGGCCGCCGTCCCTCAGCTTGGCGCGGACCTCGGCGAACACCGAGTCCGCGGGCCGGTCGTGCCAGCGCATGCCCCGCTCGCGGAAGTGCCGGCGGCGGAACGCGTAATACGGCCAGGCCTCCACCGGCAGGATGCAAGCCGCGTGCGACCAGTACTCCACCGCCGCCCCGGACCAGTACGCCTGCTCGATCGCGGCCCGAGCGACCGGGCCCAGCCGGGCGCAGGGGATCAGCTCGTGCGAACGGGCGAGCACCGAGATGGTGTCCAGTTGCACCGCACCCAGCCGGTGCAGCATGGCGAGCACGGCCCGTGACCCGCGTCCACGCAGTTCCGATCCCAGAAACCCCTGGGCGCGCAGCACGAGGCGGCGCGCGTCATCCGCCGACAGCGCGGTCGGCGCGGGCACCGCGGAACTCAGTGCTCCTCGGTGCTGTAGTCCTCCATGATCCCGCAAGCCAGGGCGAGGATCCCGCCGACGACGGTCACGGCCACGCCGGTCCAGAACAGCCACCAGGTGGGTGTCAGACACAGACCCAGCCCCCCGACGGTGAAGCCGACGCAAATGATCAGCACGGCCACCCAGGAAATGGGTCGGCCCTGCGCGCCGTGCCCGCCGCCCGCGTGCGCCTGCTGCGCCATGACGTTCGCTCCTCGAAGCTGTTCGGTTGATCGCAGCGAACTCTACTGAGCTGCCAGAGGATGTCCCGGTTCCGGGTCGGTGTGGTGTCGCACCTGCTGTGCACCCAGGGCTCCCAGCGCCCACCGGGTCAGCGCGCCCAGCGCCGTTTCGGCGACCTCGCCGGCCGCCTCGGGCAATCCCCACCAGGACAGCGCCGCCACCCGGTCCGGCAGCGGGTGCAGCACGACCTCACCCAGCAGTCGAGCCGTGGTGATCTCCTGCACCGCGAAGGACAACGCCACCCCCTCCCGCCACTCCCGCAACCGTCGGTCGACCGCGTCGAGTTCTTCGCACCCGCGCAGCGCCGCGAGCTCGCCCACCAGGCGCTCCTCCCACGGCCGCAACTGCACCGGACCGGCCACGATCTCGATCGGCTCGGGCGGCAGCTCCCAGTCGAAATCGACGCTCGGCCGTTCGATCACTTTCGCCTCCAAACGGGGGCCCACCGGCGGGTGCAGAACCGTGCGCAGACACGTTGTCCCCCTACGATGAGAGCTACGGCGTGGTGTCGCGCCGTCGCGTTTCGCGTGCCGACCGGCAGGGAGTTCGTCAGCGTGCCCAATCTCTTCGACAAGATGTTGCGTACCGGCGAGGGCCGGATCCTGCGCAAGCTGGCCGGTATCTCTGCGCAGGTCAACGCCCTGGAGCCGGACTTCGAGAAGATGTCCGACGCGGAACTGCGCGAGATGACCGACGAGTTCCGCAAGCGCCTGGAGGACGGCGAAACCCTCGACGACATCCTGCCCGAGGCCTTCGCCACGGTCCGCGAGGCGGCCAAGCGCACGCTCGGCCAACGACACTACGACGTGCAGATCATGGGCGGCGGCGCGCTGCACCTGGGCAACATCGCCGAGATGCGTACCGGCGAGGGCAAGACCCTGGTCGCCACCTGCCCCACCTACCTCAACGCCCTGACCGGCGACGGCGTGCACGTGATCACCGTCAATGACTACCTGGCCGAGTACCAGGCCGACCTGATGGGCCGCGTGCACCGCTTCCTCGGGCTGAGCGTGGGCACGATCCTGGCCCAGCAGCCGCCGGACGTGCGCCGCGCGCAGTACAACTGCGACGTCACCTACGGCACCAACAACGAGTTCGGCTTCGACTACTTGCGCGACAACATGGCCTGGACCGCCGACGAACTGGTGCAGCGCGGCCACCACTACGCGATCGTGGACGAGGTCGACTCCATCCTGATCGACGAGGCCCGCACGCCGCTGATCATCTCCGGCCCGGCCGACCAGGCCACCAAGTGGTACAACGAGTTCGCCCGCCTGACGCTGATGCTGCGCGCGGGCGAGGCGGCCAAGGAGAACATCCGCGAGGGCAAGGTCCCGGAGACCAACGACTACTCCTTCGACGAGAAGAAGCGCACCGTCGCGGTGCACGAGCAGGGCATCAGCAAGGTCGAGGACTGGTTGGGCATCGAGAACCTCTACGAGTCGGTGCACACCCCGCTGATCGGCTACCTGAACAACGCCATCCGGGCCAAGGAGTTGTTCAAGCGGGACAAGGACTACATCGTTGTCGAGGGCGAGGTGCTCATCGTCGACGAGCACACCGGCCGCGTGCTGGCCGGTCGCCGTTACAACGAGGGCATGCACCAGGCCATCGAGGCCAAAGAGGGCGTGGAGATCAAGGACGAGAACCAGACCCTCGCCACGATCACCCTGCAGAACTTCTTCCGGCTCTACGAGAAGTTGTCCGGCATGACCGGTACGGCCATGACCGAGGCCGCCGAGTTCGACAAGATCTACAAGCTCGGCGTGGTGAGCATCCCGACCAACAAACCGATGATCCGCAAGGACCAGGCGGACCTGGTCTACAAGACCGAGGCGGCCAAGTACGACGCGGTGGTCGAGGACATCGCCACCCGGCACGAGCGCGGCCAACCGGTGCTGGTCGGCACGGTGTCGGTGCAGAAGTCCGAACACCTGTCGCAGCTGCTCAAGCGGCGTGGCGTGCGCCATGAGGTGCTCAACGCCAAGCAGCACGCCCGGGAGGCGGCGGTCGTCGCCGAGGCCGGACGCAAGAGCGCGGTCACCGTGGCCACCAACATGGCCGGGCGTGGCACCGACATCATGCTCGGCGGCAACGTGGAGTTCCTCGCCCACGCCGAGTTGGAGCGCAAGGGCCTGATCGCGGCGGATAACCCGGAGGACTACGAGGCCGCCTGGCCCGGAGCTCTGGAGGCGGCCAAGGCGGCCGTGCAGGCGGAGCACGACGAGGTGTCCGAGCTGGGTGGGTTGTACGTGTTGGGCACCGAGCGGCACGAGTCGCGGCGCATCGACAACCAGTTGCGCGGTCGGTCAGGTCGGCAGGGCGACCCCGGCGAGTCCCGGTTCTACCTGTCGCTGGGCGATGACCTGATGCGGCTGTTCAAGTCCCAGGTCGTGGAACAGGTGCTGACCCGGCTCAACGTGCCGGAGGATGTGCCGATCGAGTCGAAGATGGTGTCCCGCGCGATCCAGTCCGCGCAGTCGCAGGTGGAGCAGCAGAACTTCGAGATCCGCAAGAACGTGCTCAAGTACGACGAGGTGCTCAACAAGCAGCGCATGGTGATCTACCAAGAGCGGCGCCGGGTGCTGCACGGCGAGGACCTGCGCGACCAGGTCCTTGGCTTCCTGGAGGACACCGTCGAGGCCTACGTCAACGCCGAAACCGGCGATGCGTTCGCCGAGGACTGGGACCTGGACAAGCTGTGGGCGGCCTTCCGCCAGCTGTACCCGATCCAGTTGGCGCCGGAGCAGGTGCTTGCACAGGTCAACGGGGACAAGGCCAGCCTCGAGATCGAGATGGTCATGGAGGCCATCAAGGACGACGCGTTCGACCGGTACGACGAGCGCGAGGCGGCGCTGGGCGAGGAGGTCATGCGCGAGCTGGAGCGACGCGTGGTGCTCTCCGTGCTGGACCGCAAGTGGCGCGAGCACCTCTACGAGATGGACTACCTGCGCGAGGGCATCGGCCTGCGCGCCATGGCCGCCCGTGACCCGTTGGTGGAGTACCAGCGCGAGGGCTTCGAGCTGTTCACCGCGATGATGGAGGCGATCCGCGAGGAATCGATCGGCTTCATCTTCAACGTCGAGGTGCAGGTCGATCAGGCCGACGAGGCCACCGAGGCGGCCAGCGAGGAGGAGCCGCCGCACATCCTGGCCCGCGGCCTGGACACCCCGGAGCGGCGCAGCGAGCTGCACTACAGCGCGCCCACCATCGACGGCGACCAGGCCACGATCGAGTTCAACGGCGAGATGGACCTCGACCTGGACTCCGACGACGATGGGCCGGACCTGCCCGCGCAGAAGATGAACCGGTCCGAGCGGCGCGCGGCCAAGCGCGACAAGGGCTGACTCCCCCTCACAACGTCCGGCTCTCGCCGCGTAAGAACGCTGTCAGAGCCGGACGTTGGCGAGCAGCTCGGCGAGATCGGCGGCGGTCCAGCCGACGAGGCTGTTCGTCAGGGTGCGGCCCGGGCCGGGCGTCAGCGGCACCACGTGCGGGACGGCCAGGGTGTGCACACCGGCCGCCACCGCGGACGTGACACCCCGTGGGGAGTCCTCGATCGCGATACAGCGCGCCGGAGAGGCGCCCAGTAATCGAGCGGCCAACAAATAGGGCTCCGGGTTCGGTTTCGGGGCGGCGACCTCGTCGCCGGTGACCAGCGCGGCGAAGGTGCCATCCGGCAACCCGTCCAGCACCGCCTCGGCGAACCGCCGCCAGGACATGGTCACCAGGGCGCAGGGCACGCGGCGCGCACGCAGGTCGGTGAGCAGCTCCTGCGCGCCCGGTCGCCACGGGATGTGCGCGCGCACCCGGGAGACCACGCCGTCCAGCAGCCGGTGGACGATCTCCTCGGCGGACAGCGGCACACCGCCGTGCTCGGCGATGTACAGGGCGGATTCGATGAGGTCCCCGCCGACCAGCTCGTGGGCGTGCGCGGCGGACCAGGTGCCGCCGTATGACTCCACGAGCGCGAACTCGCACTCGATCCAGTACGGCTCGGTGTCGACCAGCGTGCCGTCCATGTCCCACAGCACCCCTGCGGGCAGCGGGTGCGTGCGGCGGGCATCGGTGGTCACGGCCGGACGAGCGTACTGGGGTCAGCCGTCAGCCGATCTCCAGCGCCGTGCAGATCCACCGGCCGCGCCTGGCCTCCATCCGGAATGCCATGGCCCGCACCCGCTCGCCGCGCAGCACGGTGTTCGCCTCGACCACGTCCGGCGCCACCCGCCGCACGTGCACCCGGTGCGGCGCCGGCCGCGGGCCCGCATGCGGCCGCCGGGGCCCCGGCATCGGGCGGCGGTGCAGTACCTCGCGCACCTCACGGCTGACGAATGGGGCGAGGGTGCCCGCCGGGCGTTGCCCGACCAGCGTCTCGGCGACCGCGCGGGCGAACGCGGTCGCCCACGCGTGCGGATGGGTTGGCTCGACCCGCGCGAGGGGGAGCGCGGCGGCCAGCGGGGCGGCGGGGAGGATCGATGACTGCACGCCCGTTCAGAGCCACGAACGGGCGCGCTGATACGTCCGGATCGCCAACCGACAGAATTGGCTCCGAACGGATCGGAGGGCGCCGTGCGCGTGTACCTGCCGCTCACCTGGGCGGGCCTGGCGGGCGCTGCGCAGCGTGGCGGGCTGCCGCCGGGCACCGGCTTCGCGGTCACCCCGGCGCTGCGCGAGTGGTACGCGTCGGGTGACGCGGAGGAGTTGGAGTTCGCCGCGATGGGCGACGCCGCGCAGGAGTGCCTGCGACTGCTCGCTGCCGACCCGACCGTGCCGCGCCGCCGCGTGGTGGTGGCCGCGGACGTCCCCGACCCCGACGTGCTGCCCGCCCCGGACCGACACCCGGCCGTCGTGCTCATCGGCGCCGCGGTGCCGATGCGGATCTGGGCCTCGGTGCACGTCGACGACCCGTCCGCCGTCGCTGACGTGACCGCCGCCGCCGAAGCGATCGTGGCCGCCGATCGCGGCGACGACGACGCGCAGTTCACCGTGGACGGCGCTGCCGACCACGCGCTGCAGTGGTACGCCGTGCAGGAGATCGCGGGGCTGCTCGCCGCGGGCTGAGTTCTGCCCGAACGGGGGAACGTGCGTTGACCGACCACTGACCCACCGTTAGACCTGAGAACGGACGCGGGGGCGCAACGAATTCGCATTCGCACGGATCCACGGGGGGTGGGCAGGCGTTCGGGCACGAGGGGCGTACCGGACGCGAGCTGCTGCAGGTCAGGGCGGGGGTACGGGGGAACCCCTCGACCGGGGCTGCACCTCTGGGTATCTGCGGGGCGCGGATCCAACCCTGCCCCCGCGTCCACCAACGACCTCGTAAAGCACCAGGTTGCGCGCTTGTCCTTCGCTCGCCTCAATCGCGTGTGCGCTTCGCTCCACACGCTCAATCGGCTCGGCAGGACAAGCGGGCCGCAGTCGTAAAGCACCAGGTTGCGTGCTTGTCCTTCGCTCGCCTCAATCGCGTGTCACGATGGTCGAGCGGGGAATGATCATGCCCTGGTGAGTTTCGGAGGCGATCAGGTGGACGCGCTGACCCGAGTGCCGCCGCCGCGCAACGAACCGGTGTCCGGCTATGTGCAGGGCAGCCCGGAGCGCGCCCGGCTGGAGGCCAAACTCAAGTCGCTGGCCGCCGAACGGGCTGACCTCACCGTCACCATCGGCGGGGTCTCCCGCTCGGGTCACGGGCCGGAGTTCGAGGTGCGGGCCCCGCACGACCGTCGGCTGCTGCTCGGCATGGGCCGGGGCGCCGACCACGCGGACGCCGCCGCCGCCGTCGAGGCTGCGTTGCAGGCGGCCCCCGTCTGGCGCGACCTGACCTTCGATGAGCGCGCCGCGGTGTTTCTACGCGCGGCCGACCTACTGGCCGGCCCGTGGCGGGAAACGATGAACGCGGCCACCATGCTCGGCCAGTCCAAAACGATCTACCAGGCCGAGATCGACGCGGCGTGCGAGCTCATTGACTTCTGGCGGTTCAACGTCGGGTTCGCGCGGACCATTCACGCCGAGCAGCCGATCAGCCCGCCCGGGGCGTGGAACCGCCTCGACCACCGCCCGCTGGAGGGCTTCGTCTACGCGATCACCCCGTTCAACTTCACCTCGATCGCGGGCAACCTGCCCACCGCCCCGGCGCTGATGGGCAACACCGTGCTGTGGAAGCCCGCCACCACGCAGACGCTGGCCGCGCGGGTCATCATGCAGATCCTGGAGGCTGCGGGTCTGCCGCCGGGCGTGATCAACATGCTGCCCGGCGACGGCAAGGCCTCCTCCGAGGTCGCGCTGACCCACCCGGCGTTGGCCGGCATTCACTTCACCGGCTCGACGAAGGTGTTCCAGCAGTTGTGGCGCACGGTCGGGGAGAACATCGCCGGCTACCGCACCTACCCGCGGCTGGTCGGGGAGACCGGCGGCAAGGACTTCGTGCTTGCCCACCCGTCCGCGGACCCCGCCGCGCTGCGCACCGCGCTGATCCGCGGCGCGTTTGAGTACCAGGGTCAGAAGTGCTCGGCGGCGTCGCGGGCGTACATCGCCCGCTCGGTCTGGGACCGCATGGGCCCGGACTTCCTCGCCGAGACCGCCGAATTGCCGATGGGCGACGTGACGGACCTCGGCAACTTCCTCGGCGCGGTCATCGACGGCAAGGCCTTCGCCACCCACCGCGACGCCATCGAACGCGCCCGGGTGCGGGCCAGCACCGACATCCTGGTCGGCGGCAGCTACACCGAAGCCGTTGGCTGGTTCGTGCGACCGACGGTGATCCGCTGCGCCGACCCGGCCGACGAGGCCATGCGCACGGAGTACTTCGGCCCGATCCTGTCGCTGTTCATCTACGAGGACGCCGACTTCGATCAGGTGCTGGACACCGTCGACCGCGGCACCGACTACGCCCTGACCGGCGCGGTGTTCGCCACCGACCGGGCGGCCGTGGCCCGAGCCGGGCACGCCCTGCGCTTCGCTGCCGGGAACTTCTACGTCAACGACAAGCCGACCGGCGCGGTGGTCGGCCAGCAGCCGTTCGGTGGCGCCCGCGCATCCGGTACCAACGACAAGGCCGGCTCCGCACTGAACCTGCTGCGCTGGACCAGTCCGCGGGCGATCAAGGAGACCTTCGTGCCGCCCACGGACTGGCGCTACCCGCACATGAACTGAGCCGAGCGGCATGCGAGCTTGCTCGTATGCCCGAGGCGATGGCACATGTTGACGAGCGCAGCGAGGAGTACATGGGTTAGTTGGATTCGGCGGCCTTCTTGATGTTGGCCAGCGTGGTGTCCATCAGCTCCTGGGCGTAGCCGGTCCGGTCGGCGACGCCGGTCGCCAGCTTGGTCACCAGCCCGACCTTGAAGATCGAGCTGCGGGTGTCCGTCCAGCTCTCGGTGACCCGGCAGCCCTCGGTGGTCGGCTCGATGTCGTAGCCCCAGGTGGCGCCGTTCAACCCGGCGATCTTCACGGTGAACGACAGGTGCTTGGGTGCCTCGGCCTGGTTGACCACCACGCCGCCGGACCAGCGGTGCCAGCCGTTCTTGTTGGTGCCCTTGAACTTCACCCCCGGCGCGGCCTCGGTGGCCCCGCCCACCCACTTCCCGCCAACGTTCTCCGGACTCCACTCACCCATCCGCGGCAGGTCGCTGACCATCGACCAGATTCTCTCCGGCGGGACGGCGATCTCGATGGTGGAGGTGAGCTTTTCCTGGTCGGTCATGAGGGTCCTCCGGGGACGGCGGTGGGGAGATGATGGCAGTCAGGAGCGCGGTCCGGTGAGCAGCGCGCGGAAGTTCCGCAGTGCCACCGAGGCCATCGCCAGGTCCAGGTGGTCCGCGGACACAATCTCGCCGATCACCCGATTGGTGCGTTCGACCACCGGCCCGGCGGCCTCCCGCCAGGTCTTGAACCGGTCGCCCACCGGGCCGTCGCCGGCCGCCAACACTTCCGCGGTGAGCGCGGCGTGCGCCGCGAAAAGGTCTTCGCGCAGTGAGGCCCGGGCCATGGTGCGCCACCGGTCGTCCCGCGGCAGCGCGTTGACGGCGTGCAGCAGTTCGCTGATCTCCAACTCGTCGGCGATGAGGAAGAACGCCTCGGCCACCAGTGCTCGGGAGCACCCGGAGTTGGTCGCCACCTCCACGATGTCCAGCGAGGCGAAGGCCAGGTCCAGTGCGGCGCAACGCTGCGCGAGTGAGTGCGGGACCCCGGCCGCGACCAGTGCGTCGCGGCCCTCGGCCAAGCCTGCCGCGTCGGCGCCGCGGGCCAGTTCCGGTACCAGGCCCAACACCTCGGTGACCCCGGAGCTGAAGAAGTCCACCTCGGCGTCGATGTCCAGCGGCGAGCGGCGCTTGGCCAGCAGCCAGCGGGTGGCCCGCTCGGCCAGGCGCCGGGCCTGCAACCGCATCCGGGTGGACACCTCGGCGGGGATCGTGCCGTCCAGGGCGGCCACGTCGTTGCGGAACTGCTCCAGGTCGAACGCGTCGCGGGCGACCAGGTAGGCGCGGGCGATGTCCACGCCCGGCTGCGCGGTCTCCTCGCGCAGCCGGTGCACGAAGGTGATCCCGGCGTCGTTGACCAGGTCGTTGACCACGGAAGTGACCAAAATTTCCCGGCGCAGCGGGTGTTCCGCGATGGCTTGAGCGAATCGGTCCCGCAGCGGTATCGGGAAGTACTCCACCGGGACGCGCTGCAGCGCCGCGGACTCCGGGAGGTCGCTGTCCAGCAGCTCCCGGTCCAGAGTGATCTTCTGATAGGCCAGCAGCACCGACAGCTCCGGCCCGGTCAGCCCGCGGCCGGCGGCCGCACGCGCCGCGATTTGTTTATCCGACGGCAGGAACTCCAGGGCCCGGTCGAGGTCGCCGGTGGACTCCAGGTGCCGGATGAGCCGGTTGTGCGCCGGTAGCAATTGGGCGGCCTGTGCCTCGGCGTTGGCCAGCGCCACGTTCTGCGCGTAGTTGTCGGCCAGCACCAGCGCGGCCACCTCGTCGGTCATCGAGGCCAGCAGAGCGTCGCGGTCCGGGCCGGCGGAGCCGGCGTGGTTGAGCAGGATCTTGATGTTCACCTCGTGGTCGGAGGTGTCCACCCCGGCGGAGTTGTCGATGGCGTCAGTATTGATCTGACCACCCGTCAGCGCGTACTCGATGCGGCCGCGCTGGGTGGCGCCCAGGTTGCCACCCTCACCGACGCAGGCCGCGCGCAGGTCGCCGCCGTTGACCCGGATGGCGTCGTTGGCCTTATCGCCGACCTCGGCGTGCGATTCATCGCCGGCCTTCACATAGGTGCCGATGCCGCCGTTCCACAGCAGGTCCACGGGGGCCAGCAGGATCGCGTGCAGCAGGTCGTTCGGGGTCATCGCGGTGATGCCCGTGGGCAGGCCGAGCCGGGCACGGACCGGGTCGCTGATCGGGATCGACTTCAGGCCCCGCGGGTACACCCCGCCGCCGGCCGAGATCAGTGAGGTGTCGTAGTCCGCCCACGAGGAGCGCGGCAACGCGAACATCCGGGCCCGCTCGTGCCAGGAGCTCTCCGCGTCCGGATCGGGGTCCAGAAACACATGTCGGTGGTCGAAGGCGGCCACCAGGCGGATGTGTCGGGACAGCAACATGCCGTTGCCGAACACGTCACCGGACATGTCACCGACGCCGACGCAGGTGAAATCCGTGCTCTGGCAGTCGATGCCGCGCTCGCGGAAGTGCCGCTTGACCGATTCCCACGCGCCGCGGGCGGTGATGCCCATGACCTTGTGGTCGTAGCCGGCCGAACCACCGGAGGCGAACGCGTCGCCCAGCCAGAAACCACGCTCGGTGCTGATGGCGTTGGCGATGTCGGAGAACGTCGCGGTGCCCTTGTCCGCGGCCACCACCAGATAGGCGTCGTCGTTGTCGTGTCGTACCACGTGCGCGGCGGGCACCACCGAGCCGCCGCGCAGGTCATCGGTGAGCTCGAGCAGTGCCCCGATGAAGCTGCGGTAGCAGGCGACCCCCTCGGTCATGGTTGCGGCGCGGTCCGTCTCCGGCACCCCGCACAGGACCGGCGGGCGTTTGACCACGAAGCCACCCTTGGCGCCCACCGGCACGATTACCGTGTTCTTCACCATCTGCGCCTTGACCAGGCCCAGGATTTCGGTGCGGAAGTCCTCGCGCCGATCGGACCAGCGCAGACCGCCGCGGGCCACCGGACCGAAGCGCAGGTGCACGCCCTCGACGGTGGGGGAGTACACCCAAATCTCGAATCGGGGTCGGGGCGCGGGCAGGTCCGGGATCTGCTGTGGGTCCAGCTTGAACGCCAACGCGGGACGCACGTCCGCAGTGGGCTCGGTGTCGCTCGCCCGCGGCAACCAGTGGTTGGTGCGCAGCGTGGCGGCGATCAGGGTGAGGAACGAGCGCAGGATGCGGTCGGCATCCAGGCTGGTTACCTCGTCCAGCGCGGCCAGCACGTCCGAGCGCAACGCGTCTACCACGTCGGTGCGCGCGGTGTTGTGCGCGTCGCCCAACGCCGGGTCGAACCGGGCCTCGAACAGCCGGACCAGGGTGCGCGCGATCTGCGGATTTCCGGTGACCACCTGCTCGAGGTAATCCTGGCTGAACGTGGTGCCGGCTTGCCGTAGGTACTTCGCATACGCGCGCAGCACGGCAACCTGACGCCAGTCCAGGCCTGCGCACAGCACCAGGCGGTTGAACGTGTCGGATTCCGCCTGGCCGGCCCGCACCGCGAGGAAGGTCTGCTCGAAGGCCTCGCGCACCTCGGCCACGGGCTGCGCGTCGGAGCCCGCGCACAGGCCGAAATCGTAGATCCAGGCCTCGCCGAGATCGGGGGCGTCGATGCGGTAGGGCTGTTCGTCGGTGACCTCGACGCCGAGGTGCTGCAGCACCGGTAGCACCTCGGACAGCGACACGGCGGGCCCGCGCCGGAACACGGTGAACCGGCGGGTGGCCGGGTCCGCCCCGGCATACAGCCGCACGGCGAGGGAATTCGGGGCCAGCTTCTCCAGCCGGGTGAGGTCGTCCACCGCCGCGCGCGCCGAGTTCGCCTCGCGGTATCCGGCCGGGAACGCGTCGGCGTAACAGGTCGTCAGTTCCGCGGTGCGGTGGGCGTCGTAGCGCTCGTCGAGGGCCTCGACGAGTTCCTCGCGCCAGGTCCGGGTGACCTCGACCAGCCGCGCTTCGATGGCCGCCGCGTCCACCTCCCGGTCGGCCACGGCGCGCTCGGGGTCGATGCGGACGAAAAAGTGCAGCCGGGCCAGCACCGACTCGGTGACCCAGGAGGTGTATTCGATGTTGGTGCCGTGCAGTTCGGAGACCAGCACGCCCTGGATCCGCAGCCGGTTCTCGGTGTTGTAGCGGTCGCGCGGCAGATACACCAACGCGGAGACGAACCGACCGAACTCGTCGTGTCGCAGGAACAGCCGCAGCCGGCGGCGTTCCCGCAGATGCAGCACCGCGGTGAGGATCTCCAGCAGTTCCGGCACCGGTGTGGCGAACAGCTCATCGCGCGGGTAGGTCTCCAGCGCCTCCCGCAGGTCCCGACCGGAGTAGCTGGTCGGCTCGAAGCCGGTGAGTTCGAACAGCGCGTCGACCTTGCGCCGCAGCAGCGGGATGCGCACCACGCTCTGGGAGTACGCGTCGCGGCTGAACAGGCCGAGGAAGCGACGTTCCCCGATCACCTCGCCGGCGTCGTTGAACCGCTTCACGCCGACGTAGTCCAGATAGCCCGCCCGGTGCACGGTGGAGCGGGAGGTGGATTTGGTGATGACCAGCGGGTTGCGGTCGCGGGCCTTGGCCCGCACCGGCGCGGGCAACGTGTCGAAGGAGGCCGAGATCGCCGAGTCGCCGCGCAGAATGCCCAGGCCGGTGCCGGCCACACCCCGCAGCTCGTCCCCGTTCGGGCCCTCGACCAGGCTGTACTCGCGGTAACCGAGGAACGTGAAGTGGTTGTCCGCCAGCCAGGTCAGCAGGTCCCACGCCTCGGTCAGCCCCGGGTCGGCCACCATGTCCGGGGTGCCCGCGCTGCCGAGCAGGTCGTCGGCCGCCCGCAGCACGGCCTCGCCCATTTTCTGCCAGTCCTCCACCGCGCTGCGCACGTCGTCGAGTACCCGGCGCAGGTCGGCCTCGACCTCGGCGGCCTCGGCATCGGAGAGCCGGTCGATTTCCAGGTGCATCCAGGACTCGCGGGCGTCCGCCAGGTCCTTCCCGCTGCCCTCGGCCGGGCCGAGCAGGGTGCCGGCGACATCCCGCCGCACCACGATCTGCGGGTGCACCACCACGAAGATCGCCCGGTCGGTGCGGGTCAGTTCCTGGCTGACCGAGTCGACCAGGAACGGCATGTCATCGGTGACGATCTCCACCACCGAACGGCCCTCGGCGTCCCAGCCCACCTCGCCGGTCAACGGGGTGAACACCCGCACCCGCGCGGTGCCCTGCGCCCGCTGCCGCGCCACGTCCAGGTGGGAACGGACCGCGCCCTCCAGGTCCGCGGCCGAGCGCCCGAGGAGGTCTTCGGCCGCGACGTGCTTCCAGTAGGCCTGACGCAGGGCGGCGAACTCGTCCTCGGAAAAGGTCATAGCTCGTCCCTCAAGTTCCACAGTGCCGGGTAGTAGCGAAGCGGTAGCCGACTGCGTAGATAAGGGCCGCCGGATGAGCCTCCGGTGCCGGAACGGGTGCCGATCTGGCGCTCGACCATAACGACGTGCCGGGAGCGCCACAGCCAGGCGTTGGCGTCGTGCGCGATCAGCGCCTCGGCCAGGTCCCACTCCGCGCCGAAGGACTCGCGGTCGTCGGCCACGGTGCGCAGGGACGCGGTCAGCCCCGGCCCCTGCGTGGCCAGCCCCAGATCGGTCAGCACGTGCAGGTAGCCGTCCCAGAGGGTGGGCTCGGCCAGCCGCCGTTGCAGCCGGGCTCGCTCGGCGCCGGTGAGCCCGACGAAGCGTTCCACGAACTCGGGGTCTTTCGCGCCGGACAGGAACTCGATCTCCCGGAATTGGACCGATTGGAACCCCGACGCCGGGGCCAGCCGACCGCGGAAGACCTGAAAGTCCTGCGGGGTCATCGTCTCCAGCACCTCGACCTGGGAGATGAGCACCTTCTCGATCGCGGCCACCCGGTCCAGCAGGTGCCGGGCCTGCCACAGCCGGCCGCAGAACATCGCCGCCCGCACCGCCTCCAGCTCGTGCAGGATCTCGGCGAACCACAGCTCGTAAACCTGGTGGATGGTGATGAACAGCAGCTCGTCGTGGGCCGGGGGGTCGGCCAGCGTGCGCTGCTGGTCGAGCAGTTCCGGCAGCCGCAGGTACGACCCGTAGGTCAGGCGCGCGCCCTCCTCCCCGAAGGAGCGCGTGGCACCGGACACGAGCCCGACCCTACTCATCCGGCTACCCTTCCCTCCCGTGGCCGTTATTGATCCGACCGAGGCGCTGCGCGCGCTGAACAGCACGCTGAGCTCGGTCGAGCACGTCGTCGACCTGGACAAGCTGCGCAAGGAACATCAGGAGCTGGAGAACCAGGCCGCAGCCCCGGACCTGTGGGACGACCAGGAGCGGGCGCAAAAGGTCACCAGCCGGATGTCGGCGGTGGCTGCGGAGATCAACAAGGTCGAGGGCGTGCGTCGCCGGCTGGACGACCTCGGCGTGCTCTTCGAGTTGGCCGACGAGGCCGATGACGCGGACACCCGGGCCGAGGCGGAGGTCGAGCTCGCCGCGCTCACCAAGGAGATCGGCGAGCTGGAGGTGCGCACCCTGCTCAACGGGCCCTACGACAGCCGGGACGCGCTGATTACCATCCGGTCCGAGGCCGGTGGCGTGGACGCCGCGGACTTCGCCGAGATGCTGTTCCGGATGTACCTGCGCTGGGCCGAGCGGCACCGCTACCCGACCGAGGTCTACGACACCAGCTACGCCGAGGAGGCGGGCATCAAGTCCGCCACCTTTGTGGTGCACGCCCCGTACGCCTATGGCACGTTGTCCGTGGAGCAGGGCACGCACCGGTTGGTGCGCATCTCCCCGTTCGACAACCAGGGCCGTCGGCAGACCTCCTTCGCCGGGGTCGAGGTGGTTCCGGTGACCGAGCAGACCGACCACGTGGAGATCCCCGACGACGAGATCCGGGTCGACGTTTACCGTTCTTCCGGCCCCGGCGGGCAGGGCGTGAACACCACCGACTCCGCGGTGCGACTGACCCACATTCCGACGAACATCGTGGTCTCGTGCCAGAACGAGCGGTCCCAGTTGCAGAACAAGGCCCGCGCGATGGAGGTGCTGCAGGCCAAGTTGCTCGAGGTGCGCCGTCGCGAGGAGCAGGCGAAGATCAATGCGCTGAAGGACGACTCGTCGGGTTCTTGGGGCAACCAGATGCGGTCCTACGTGGTGCACCCGTACCAGATGGTCAAGGACCTGCGCACCGAGCACGAGGTGGGTAATCCGCAGGCCGTGTTCAACGGTGAGATCGATGACTTCATCGAGGCCGCAATCCGTTGGCGCCGGCAATCTGCTGCGGGCAATTAGGAATCTGACGCCCCGTTTCGGACGATTTGCGCGCGGATCCGTTCGGGCGCAACGCAAACGCCGGTCCACGGTCACGACATGACCGTGAGTAGTGGCAGTTGTGGACGTGCAGTTCTCCTTACCGTGATCGGCGAGGAGGAGAGTTCAGTTGAGTCGTCGCCGCGTCAGGTTTCTGGCCAGCGCCCTTGCCGGTGCCCTGGCCTCCGTGGTCAGCCTCGCCGACCCGGTGCAAACGGTCGCCGCCGCCGCCGCTACCGGGTGTGACTCCGCGCGCCCGTCGGTCAGCGCCTTCTACGGTCCGGCGGCCAGCGAGATCTACGACAACGCGTTCCACAACGCCTTCGCGATCCCGAATCTGCCCGCGGGCTACACGCCGCAGGGCATGACCACCTGGCCGCTGCCCAATGGGTCGAGCCTGCTCATTCTCGGCGAGTACAAGAAGAAGCACGACTCGCTTCTGGTCGCCATCGACCCCTCCACCGGGCACAGCTACGGCACCGTGAAGATCGCCGAGGCGCACCTGGGTGGCATCGCCATCGTCGGTAACTGGCTGTTCGCGCAGGACAAGCCGAACACCAACCACGAAAAGGTCCGCAAGTACGACATGGGCAAGCTCGCGAAGGCGTTTCTCTCCTCGCACAACACCGGCGTCTACCCGTACGTGGGCAAGACCGGTGCGCTGCAGCCGGTGTACTGGGCCAGCTTCATGAGCTCCTACGGCGGCCATCTCTACACCGGCCACCACGGCATCAAGGACGTCCTGATGTACGAGTACTCGGTGGACTCCACCGGCACCCTGCACAAGAAGCACACGTATCAGTCCCCGCCGTTGACCGATGGTGTCGTGGTCACCGGCGATCGCTTCATCTTCATCAGCCACACCGATGCCCCGGACACCTTCGGCACCATGACCATCACCGGGCGGCACGCCCACCTGAGTGACGCGTCGATCCGGTGCTTCGCGATGCCCAACCTCGGGGAGGGCACGGTGCTCGACCACGGCACCCTGTACACGGCCTTCGAGAGCGGCTCAGTCGGTAGCCACCCGACGGCCGCCGATCGCATCAACGACGTGCACGGAGCTTCCTACACCCTGTTGTCCCAATTGCTGGGCAGCTGAGCGGACCCCCGGGGCGGATCTCGCGGCGCGCCGTTCGTTGTTCCCCGGACGGCAACGTGTCCGACCTACTATCGAGACCAGCCGCCGGGGAAGGCAGTAGTTGCGCGCATGATCCGCTTGGAGAACGTCAGCAAGACCTATCCCAGCCAGGACCAACCTGCGCTGCGCGATGTCTCCTTGGAGATCGCCAAGGGCGAGTTCGTGTTCCTCGTCGGCGCGTCCGGGTCGGGTAAGTCGACGTTTCTGCGTCTGGTGCTCAAGGAGGAGCGGCCCACCACCGGGTCGATTCATGTGCTGGGCAAGGATTTGTCCCGGTTGTCGAACTGGAAGGTGCCCACGCTGCGCCGGCAGATCGGCACGGTGTTCCAGGACTTCCGGCTGCTGCCGAACAAGACGGTCAACGAGAACGTGGCCTTCGCGCTGGAGGTACTCGGCAAGTCCCGCGGCGTGGTGCGCAAAGTGGTGCCCGAGGTGCTGGAACTGGTCGGCCTGGCCGACAAGGCCGACCGCATGCCCGACGAGCTGTCCGGCGGTGAGCAGCAGCGGGTGGCGATCGCCCGCGCGTTCGTCAACCGCCCGCTGATCCTGATCGCGGACGAGCCCACCGGGAACCTGGACCCGAACACCTCGGTGGGCATCATGAAGCTGCTGGACCGGATCAACCGCACCGGCACTACCGTGCTGATGGCCACGCACGATCAGGCCATCGTGGACCAGATGCGCAAGCGGGTGATCGAACTGGAACTCGGCCGGATGGTGCGCGACCAGCACCGCGGCGTTTACGGATACAGCGCATGAGAGTTTCCTTTGTCACCAGCGAAATCACCACGGGGTTGCGGCGCAACCTGACCATGACGATCGCCGTGGTGATCACCACCGCGGTGGCGTTGTCGCTGTTCGGCCTGGCCATGTTGACCGGCAAGCAGGTCAACACCATGAAGGACTACTGGTACGACAAGGTCGAGGTCTCGCTGTTCCTCTGCCTGCCCGACTCGGGCACCGCGAGTTGTCGCAGCGGCGTGGTCACCGACTCGCAGCGCAACGAGATCCGCGCGGATCTGGACAAGCTGCGGCCGCTGGTTGCCGAGGTGTTCTACGAGTCCAAGACGCAGGCCTACGAACGGTTCAAGCAGCAGTTCAAGGGCTCCTCGATCGCCGACAACATCACCCCGGAACAGATGCCGGAGTCCTTCCGGGTGAAGCTGTCCGATCCCACCAAGTACGACATCATCTACAGCGCGTTCAACGGCCGACCCGGCATCGAGCAGGTGCAGGACCAGCGCAAGGTGCTGCAGCCGTTCTTCCGGGTGCTGCACGCGGTGTCCGTGGGCGCGCTGCTGCTGGCCGGCATCATCCTGGCCGCGGCGCTGCTGCTGATCATCAACACCATTCGAATATCGGCGTTCTCCCGGCGTCGGGAGACCAGCATCAAGCGGCTGGTGGGCGCCTCCAACCTGTCCATCCGGTTGCCGTTCATCCTCGAGGGCGCGGTGGCCGGGGGGATCGGCGCGGTGCTGGCCACCGTGCTGGTGGTGCTCGCCAAGTGGGCCGGGGTGGACCACTACCTGGAGCCGAACTTCCAGTTCACCGCCTGGATCAGCTGGAGTGCGGTGGTCTCCACGGTGCCCTGGCTGTTCCTGTTCGGCGTCGGGGTGTCCTCCCTCGTTTCCGCGATCACGCTGCGTCGCTACCTGCGCGTGTAGAACCTTCGGGCTTTCTCAACTCGCGGCGCGCCTGCGCGTTCTGCACAGCCTCCGTTGTTACCAATGGGGATAGCGGGGCTGTTGTGACGAGCGGTGGGGGCTGGCAGTGGAGTGGCAAAGGGCAGGTGTGACGGCGCTGATCATGGCGGTCCTCGGGGCCACGGGCGCCCCGGCCGCGCTGGCCCACGACGGCGGCGACCCGGGCGCGCGCAAGCGCAAGGTGGACTCCAAGGTGCACACGCTGCACCAGCAGGTCAACGACAGCGCCACCAAGGTCGCCTCCGCATCGACCGCGCTGGCCACAGCCAATGCCCAACTGCCGCACGCCCGCGCGGCGTTGACCTCGGCGCGCGGCGCGCAGGTCGCCGCGCAATCCGCCGCGGCGGCCGCGACCGCGAGAGTGACCGCAACCGCCATGGAGACGCTGCGGGTCGCCCGGGTCTACGACAACATCTCCGCCGACCTGCTCGGCCACCGCGACGCCGCCGGTGCGCTGGCCCGCCAGGCCTACGAGGGCGGCGACATGGCGCGGCTGGGCATGGTGCTGGGCGCCCGCTCGCCGGAGGACTTCACCTCGGGACTGGCCTATGTGCAGGCGGTGAGCCGTTCGGAGCGGCTCATTCTGCAGACGCTCGACGGCTACCAGCGTGAACTGGCCATGCGCGAGGCCAAACTCGCGGCGCTGAAGATCGCCGCCGGCTCCGCACAGCACGACGCTGCCGATGCGGCGATCCGCAGCGTGGCCGCCACCACCACCGCCGCCGCCGCCTCCGACGCGGTGGACGCGCTGGTCGCACAACGCACTCAGGCACTGTCCGACGCGCAGAAACTGAAGGCCGCCCTGGAGGCGGAGTTCGCCGAGGAGAGGGCGGAATCCGACCGGCTCGCCAGGATCATCGCCGCGCGCGCCGCGGCGGCCCGCCGCGCGCTGAAGGGTGGGCGTCTGCCGCTCGGCGACGGCATCCTGTCTTTCCCGGTGATCGGTCCGATCACCTCGCCGTTCGGCATGCGCTACCACCCGATCCTGCACCGCTGGAAGTTGCACACCGGCACCGATTTCGGGGTGCCCACCGGTACCGCGGTGCACACCGCAATGGATGGCGTCGTGCTGCAGGCCTACTACAACCGCGCCTACGGCTACCGGGTGATCGTCGACCACGGCTTCGTCAACGGCGTCTACCTGGTCACCACCTACAACCACATGAGCCGCTGGATCGTGCACAAGGGCCAGCACCTCAGGCGCGGACAGGTGCTCGGCTACTCCGGTGCCACCGGTTGGGCCACCGGTCCGCACCTGCATTTCGAGGTGCTGGTGGACGGCAAGTTCACCAACCCCATGCGCTGGCTGCATTAGGTCCTCGCCCCTCGTAGAGTTGCCCGCCATGGCACGCGAGAAGGGGCGCAAGGTGATCGCCCAGAACAAGAAGGCGCGCCACGACTACCACATCGAGGACGTCTACGAGGCCGGGCTGGTGCTGACCGGCACGGAGGTCAAGTCGTTGCGGGCCGGCCGGGCGTCGTTGGTCGACGGCTTCGCGACCTTTCGCGACGGCGAGATGTTCCTGCACGCGGTGCACATTCCCGAGTACAACCAGGGCACCTGGACCAACCACGAGCCGCGCCGGGTGCGCAAGCTGCTGCTGAACCGCGCGGAGATCGATCGTTGGCAGCAGAAGACCAAGGACTCGGGGCTGACCGTCGTGCCGCTGTCGCTGTACTTCTCCGACGGCCGGGCCAAGGTCGAGATCGCGCTGGCCCGGGGCAAGAAGCTGCACGACAAGCGGCAGGCGCTGGCCGAGCGGCAGGCCACCCGGGAGATGGCCCGCGAACTGAACCGGCGCAACCGCGGCGGTCGGGAACGCGAGGACTGACCGGGCCGGAGAACGGCCCGCCCGCAGTGATCCGGACGGGCCGTCGCGCTGCTTGCTTCAGCGACTAGAAGCCGCCGCCACCGCCGCCGCCCCCGCCGTGGCCGTGCGAGTCGCCGCCGCCACTGCCCGCGTGGGAGTGGCTGTGCCCTCTCGAGCTATGCGAACGGTGCGAGCTGTGCGCGGGCACGCTGCCGCCGTTCATCATGTCCAGGGCCTCGGTCAGATCATTGGCCAGCAGGCCGGTGAGGCCCAGGCCGAAGATCCGGCTCATCGAGTCCGGGTGGTCCTGCACCGCGAACACCTCGGCGCCGCGCCGCTCGGCCCGGGCCACCAGGCCGCTGCTGACCGGGACGTTGTACGGGATGAGCACCGGCCAGTCGGTGTTCCAACCGTCGGGGTTGCTGAACACGTAGCCGACCCGCCCCGCGCCCGCGGCCCGCATGGTGCGCAGCGTTGCCTCAGTGCTGCCGATGATCGTGGTCCGGTCGTTGGCCATCCGGTTGGCGCTGATCGTGTTGACGATCCGCCCTGCCTCGCTCGGGCTGGAGTCCTTGACGTGGACGAACGCGCGCAGCGTGTTGGAGTGGCTGCGGATGAACGCCATCGCAGTGTTCAGGCTGGGCACCCGCTCGCCGCGGAAGCGGCCGGAGAACCAGCTGCCCGCGTCGCAGTGCTCGAGCTCGCGATAGGTGAAGCTGTCCACGAAGCCGCGGCAGTTGGTGGTCCGGGTCACCGTGTCGTCGTGCATGAGCACCGGGACGCCGTCCTTGGTGAACCGCACGTCGAACTCCACCCCATCGGCCCCCGCCCGGATGGAGTGCGAAATCGCGGCGATGGTGGACTCCGGTGCCCGGTCGTAGCCGCCGCGGTGCGCGATGACCAGCCCGCCGTGGTGCGAAGCGGACGCGTTGGCCGCGCCGAAACTCAGCACCGAACCGGCCACCAGGCCGGCCAGAGCCAAACCACGAGCGGCTTTGCCGCCCCACCCCTTGATGGCCATCTTCTTCGTCCTCACTCGACTCGATGCAGCGACGCGGTGAGGTCGATGGTGAGGCCAATCACGGCGGGAGCGGTGCCCGGTTCGCGAAAAATGCCCGGTTTTTGGCTCACCCGTGGACAAAGAGGGCCCCTGTGGCCTGTGGGAGCACTGAGACGTGAGAGGTGATCTGATCCGAGCCGGGACGGGTCATGCCGCGGCAGTACCCGATCTCGGATCATTGTCACGTCGTTCGGCCGGTCGCTTTCCGAAACCGTCGCTGTGCGGCACGGGCGCTGCCCCCCGCGAACCCGTGGTGCTCTGGGTGTGGTCGGCGAGCGTCGACAGGGCCTTGCCCAGCGAGTTGGCCATGTAGCCGTTCAGGTGCAGGCCGGGCACCGTGCCGACCCGGATCGGGCGGTTCTGCACGGCGATCACGAAGTGCCCCGCGCGCTGTGCCCGGGCGACCAGGGCTGCGGTGATCGGGGTGTTGAACGGGATCAGCACCGGGTACTTCGCCCGCCAGTAGCTGGGCCGGCTGAAGATCAGCCCGCAGCGCTTGGAGCCGGCCTTCGTCAGCCGGTCGAGGATGGCGGTTTCGTCCGCGATGGTGGTCGTGGTGTGTCCGTCGTTGAGCCCGTAGCGATTCAGCGCGGCCACAATGCTGCGCGCCTGGGCCGCCGTGTCCGCCTGCTTGACGTGGACGTACGCATTGCCGTGCGCGCGGGCCACCACGGCCAGCGCCTCGTAGAGGTTCGGTACCGGCTCGCCGCGCTTGGAGACGCAGTGGCGCAGTTGCGCGTAGGTGTATTTCTCCACCGCGCCCGAGCAGTTCGTGGTGCGGTCCAACGTCTCGTCGTGCATGACCACCGGGACCTGGTCGGAGCTGAAGTGCACGTCGAACTCCACGGCCTGCGCGCCGGTCTGGAACGAGTGGGCGAGGCCGGCCAGGGTGTTCTCCGGGGCCCAGTCGTTGCCGCCGCGGTGGCCGATCACCTGCAGGTACGACAGGTCGTAGGTGGTCGGCTTGGCCACGGGACCGGTGTCGGCGGCGTGGAACGCGCCCGGCACTGTGCCGCCCTGGGCCTTCGAGGCGTTCCATGCCAACAGCGGAGTCATCGCCAGCGCGGCGACCAACAAGTTCGTTCCGATCAGCGGTCCCCGGCGCATGACCCTCCCCCCATCGCCTCCCCACGATCTTGATGTGGACCGAATGGGTGCGTAGGGGAATTCCGTCATCAACCCTCTGTGGCCGGCAGTAATTCGACCTTTTGCCGTAACCAATTCCGGCCGGTCACGGCGCAACGGGCGATTGTCTCCGATATCGCGACTTATCGGAACGTCGCGAGTACCGTCAGGAGTCGCCGGTGCCGGTCGAGGACTCGCCGTCGTCGGAATTCGAGCTGAGCGTTGGCGAGTACCCGGCCGGGCCGTCCGTGGTGGGTCGGTAACGGCCCAGCCGTTCCAACACCTGGTCGATGTGGTTGGCGAAGAAGCCATCCAGGCCGTAGTTGCGGTGAACCAGCTGGTCGAGGGTCAGCCCGTGATTCTGCACGGTCATCACGAAGGCGCCGTGCCGGTGCGCGCGGGCCACCAGCCTGCGGGTGACCACGGTGTTGTAGGCCAGCAGGACCGGGTACGGGGCATCCCAGCCCTCCGGGTTGTTGAACACCAGTCCGAGGTGATTGGAGCCGGCCTCGTACATCCGATGCAGGATCGTCGGATTGTCCGCGATGGTGGTCGCCCAGGTGCCGTCGTTGAGACCGTACTTGTCGATCTCGCCCATGATGGTCTCGGCCTGCCATTGGTTGTTGACCAGCTTGCAGTGCACGAACACCAGGATGTGGCCCTGCGCAATGACCTGCAGGGCTTCGTCCAGAGTCGGCACGTTCTGGCCGCCACCGGCGTCGCATTGCTCGAGTTCGGCCAATGTGTAGTCGGCGATCGGGCCCCTGCAGTTGGTGGTGCGGTTCATGGTGGGGTCGTGCATGACCACCGGGATGTGGTCGGCGGTCCACCACACGTCGAACTCAATGGCCTGTGCGCCCGCGGCGATCGCGTGCCGGAAGGTGACCAGCGTGGACTCCGGACCCCAGTCGTCGCCGCCACGGTGGGCCACGATCAACATCCGGTGAGTACGCACCGCCTGCGCCGGTCCGGTGGCCAACGCGGTGGTGGTGATCACCGCACCGGCCAACAAGCCCATGCCCCAGGGTCGGCACCGCTGGCGCTTGCTCATTCCATCGCCCTTTTCGCATGCATTTCATAATCAGTCGACATGCATTTCTCACATCATCTGATTAGCACTCAGAAGCCGCAGGTCACGGCCCATCCGACGTTATTCGCCGAGCGCGGAATGGAAATGCGTCGAGCTATTTGCTGACGATTATTTTGCGGTCACCGTGGGTGGATTCGTGCGCAGATGCGGATCCTGTGCCGGTTTGCCCAACCCGGCGCCACGCGCTATCGTTGACTGCACAACTCAACAGGGGGTGATCGGTTTCGACTGCGGATGTCGTTGCAGGAGAAGCGGGCCGAGGATGCGGGGACGATCTCGTTAACCATGCCTCGCAAAAAAATAAGCGCCAAGGTTAATAACCAGCGCGACCTCGCTCTTGCTGCCTAGTCAGTAGAGCCACAGGAGGTCTGTCAGCCCGGGGAGTGCCTTCGACCCGGTGTCTGGCATCAGCGAGAGGGCTCACGCCGACACCCGGTCACGGGGTGGACGCGGACATCAAACAGTGACTGAGCCTGTCGAGGAGCATGCCTGCCTGACTCCTCGGGGCTGAGAAAATCGTTGGCAGGATGCGCCCGGAGAAGGCCTGGATCGGTGCCGTAGGACGCGGGTTCAATTCCCGCCACCTCCACTCGGGGTGAGGTGTGCTCGCGGAAAGCGCGAGCCACCTCGTTCCGGATCACATCGCGATGCTCCGCATCGCGAACGGGTCGCGACGCTTCGCGCGCGACCCCCGGTCGCCCCTGGTTCGGCACCCGCGTCTCGTGGCATGTGCCGTTGCTCATTCATGAGCGCAGCGCGCACTGTCATACCCGGGGCGTCATTCTCGGGGCGGATTTGGGCCTTCGGATGACGCCTGGCGTATGAGAGAACTCGCTGCGCTCATGAATGATCGGGCGGCGGGCGCACCCCCGGCACGCAGCAGGGCCCGGTGGCTGCTGCCACCGGGCCCTCGTCGCGTGCGCAGTGTGGCGTCAGGCGCCGCCGGTGCCGGTGGCAGTGTCGCCGCTGGAGCCGGGGGTGAGCTTTTTGAGCTGGTCGTTGACGTCGGCCAGGGCGCCCTCGAGCTTGAGCAGGGCACGGGACAGGTCCATGGCCATGAAGCCGTTCAGGTGCAGGGCAGGAACGTCGCCGACGCTCATCGGGCGGCCCTCCACGCCGACCACGAACCGGCCCTTCTGCTGCGCCTTGGCCACCAGCGAAGGAGTCACCGTGACGTTGTACGGCACCAGCACCGAGTAGTTCGCGTCCCAGTACTTGGGGTCGTTGAACACCAGGCCGCGACGGTGGGAGCCGGCTTTCTTGAGCCTGTACAGGATCGACGTGTTCGACGCGATCGTGGTGACGGTCTTGCCGTCGTTGAGGTGGTACTTGTTGATCGCGCGCATGACCTTGTTGGCCTCGGACTGGGTGTCGGCGACCTTCACGTGCACATAGGCCTGCTTGTGCTCCTTGGCGACGGCCTTGAGCACCTCGTAGATATTCGGCACCCGACTGCCGTCCTGGGTCTTGCACGTGCGCAGCTTCGCGTAGGTGATCTTCGAGACGTCGCCGTGGCAATTGGTCGTCGTGGTCTCCAGCAGCGCGTCGTGCAGCACCACCGTGCGGTGGTCCTTGGTGAACATCACGTCGAACTCGATACCGTCGGCGACCGAGAGCGCGTGCAGGAGCGTGTTCAACGAGTTGACGGTGCCGTAGTCGTCGCCGCCGCGGTGACCGACGATCTGCAGGTCGGCCAAAGATGGGCTGCTCTTCGCCTGCGCCGCCGTGCCGCCGGCGAGCGTGGTGCCCGCGGCCACCGCCAGGACGAGGCCTGCCCGCACGCCCAGGGCCACGCCGCTGCGTCCGCGCCCGGTGCGGACTTCGACCGCCGCCCCCTTTAGTTGCACGTCTTGCATTCCGATCTCCTCCCCAGGGGTATGCGCGTCCGCCGCTGCGCGCTGTGTTCAATCCGAGGGTGAAGATCCTGGGCTTGGCTGAAGGTGGAATAAACGTCGTCTTGACGTGGCCATACCGGATCCACGCCATATTCTCATTGTTCTCCCGGGCTAACGGGTTGCTATTACGACATCGACGCATATGTCCGTCGAAGATCGAGTTTTACCGACAAGACGAAGGGGCGGCACCCGTATCGGGTGCCGCCCCTTCGGGCGTTAGGAGGTACTAGTTGCCGTTGGCGTGGCCCAGCGCAGCCATGTTGGCCGCCCCGGACAGGCTCGCCAGCGTCTCGCGGACACCGTGGAGCTGGGCGTTGATGCTGTCCCGACGGTGGGTCAGCGCAGCCACCTCACGCTCCGCCTCCATCTGCAGCTTCTCGGCGCGGGCACAGGTCTCGCTGACCAGCTCGACGGCCGCCGCACGCGCGGCCTCGATCAGCGCCTGGGCAGCGCGCTGCGAGTCCTCGGTGATGGTGATCGACTCGGTCTTCAGCTGGGCGGCCAGCTGCGCGGTCTCCTGCAGGCGACGCTCCGCACTCTCCTGACGGGTCACCACGTCGCGCTCGAACTGCTCACGCTGCGCGGTCATCTTGGTCTCGACCTCGGTGGCCAGCTGCGCGCCCCGGGCGCGGGCGGATTCCACAACCTCGGCGGCACCGGCCGCGGTCTGCGAGGCCTTCTCGGCGCCCTGGTGGCGGATCATCTCCGACTCGCGACGAGCCTCGTCCATCATCCGCTCCATCGCCTCGCGGGCGGTCGCCTCGGCGCGCTGCGCCTCCGCGTCCATCCGCGCGTAGCCGGCCTCGCACTCGGCCTGGGCGGCGTCACGGTCGCGCTGGGCCATGGCGGCGGCCTCGTCGCACGCGCGACGACCGTCCTCGTCGGCCTCCCGCAGGATGCCCTCGAGCTTGCGCGAGAGGGTCACGTAGTAGGGGGCGCTCTCGCCGCGGGTCATCGCGCCGCGCATGCGGTTGATCTCGCGCTCCAGCTCGGCGGCGCGACGCTCGAAAGCCGCCTGCTCCGCGGCCAGCGCGGCCACCTTGGAGTCGACCGCGGTCCGCTCGTAGCCGCGCATCGCGGTGTCGAAGGTCGATGCGCTCGGGTTCATGGTCATGGTCACTGATCCTTATCAGCACGGGCACGGACAGGTCTGGCCTGGGCCGGCGGGCGGGTGCCGGCCGGGACTTCTTCTGACTCAACCAGAAGGGTTGCAGGGTTCGCGCGTGTACGCGGGAGATGGCGAAATTTCACGGCCTGAAATGGCAAATTTTTTTGACCAGCCGAGATCAAATATTGGCATTCTGGTCGCGAAATGCGGAATAGGCGAATTGTCTAGTTGGCGACCGAATTTCCGCTATGTCCGAATGCGTCTCACCCCGGGTGATCGTGCCGTCACAGGGTGTGTGCGGAGCCGCACGGGAAGGCATTCGGGGAAGATCCACCACCGCGGTGAAGATCCAGATTTTCGCGTACAACGTGGGCAGAACTTGGCCTATCCGGTGTGGGACGACCCAGAACCGGTCCTTACGGTGAAACCGCCGGGGGGCCGGCGAAACGGACCGTTGCATGCCATTCACCGCGAGTCATCCCGCGGCCGTTCTACCGCTGATTGGCACGCCTCTGCCCGCATCGGCGTTGGTAATCGGATCGATGGCACCGGATTCGCCCGGCTACATCCCGGCGCCGTTCGCGCCGCACATCGGGGGCACGCATTCCTCCACGGGGGTGTTCACCGTGGACGTGGCACTGGGGTTGGCCCTGTGGCTGCTCTGGCACGTGGTGTTGTCCGGTCCGGCCCTGGCCGCCGCCCCGCAGGGGGTGCGCGCTCGGTGGGGAGCCATTCCGATCGGCGCGCGTGCTCGGCTGCGTCGACCGCGCGATTTCTTCCTGCTTCCGGCCGCGCTGGCGGTGGGGTCGGCGACCCACGTCCTCTGGGACGGGTTCACCCACCAGGGCGGCTGGTTCGTGCAGCACAGCGCCCTGTTGCGGGAGCGCCACCTCGGTTTTTCCATGTGGACCGTGGCCCAGGTCGGCTGCAGCATTTTCGGACTGGTCGTGATCGGGATCGCGCTGGCGTCCACCTACCGCCGTGCCCCGGTGGTGGCCCGAGTGCCGCCCGCGAGCGTGGGCGCCCGGTTGGCCTGGGCGGCGATCGCCGGCGCCGGCCTGGTCGGTGCGGTGCACGGGCTGAACCTGGTGCGGGTACTGCACCTGCCGCCCTACCTGGTACCGGTCGAGATTCTCACCGGCAGCATCTCGCTGGCCGCCGTCGCCGCCGGCACGCTGGCCACCGTCTGGCACGTTCAACGCCTCAACGCCTGATCCCAGCCCATAACGCCCTCGGCTCCGAACTAACGGCGTGAGGATCGGGGCGGGGCCGGCGTTGCACGTGCGGCGGGCGGCCGGGCGGACCCGCGGCGTGGTGCTGATGCTGCCCGGCGGCAAGGCGGAGAGTCGAGCGGCGGCCCGGGCCTGGCACCTGTCCGCGGTTCGGCTGCGGTTCTTCGCCGCCCGGGTACACCGCGCGGAACGCCGCAACGGCATCGCGGTGTGGTCCCTGCGCTACCGGCTGCGCGGGTGGAACGGGGCCGAAGCCTCCCCGGTGGCCGACGCGCGCTGGGCACTGAACCGGAGCCGCGTCGAACACGGCGACGTCCCCGTCGTGCTGATCGGGCACTCCATGGGCGGGCGCACCGCGCTGCGGGTGGCCGATGACCCCGCGGTGTGCGCCGTGTTGGGCCTGGCGCCGTGGCTGCCCGCGGGTGAGCCGCGCCCGGCGCTCGGGCCGCGTCCGTTGCTCGTCGTGCACGGCACCGACGACCGATGGACCGATCCGGTGGCCTCCCGGGCCTACGTCGTGGCCGCGGCGGCGGCGGGCACACCGGCGGTCTGGGTGCCGATCCCGGACGTCGGGCACTTCATGCTGCGCGCCCGGCACCGGTGGCGTCGGGTGATCCTGGATTTTGTGGCCGGCCTGGACTGCCTGCACGGGCAAGCCGATCCCGTGGTTGCACCGAACCCCGACTGACAGACCGACCGCCGTTCAGGAAGGGCTCATGCGCAGCGCCAATCGTCGTCGGATCGCGGTGGTCGGTTCGGGTATCTCCGGCCTGTCCGCCGCCTGGGTGCTGCAGAGCGCCGCGGACGTCACGCTGTACGAGGCCGATGACCGGCTCGGCGGGCACGCGCACACCCACGACGTGGCTCGGGCCACCGGCGCCCCGCTCGCCGTCGACAGCGGCTTCATCGTGCACAACGAATGCACTTACCCCACCCTGCTGCGGCTGTTCGCCGCGCTGGGTGTGGCGACCGCGCCGTCGGACATGTCCATGTCGGTGCGCTGCGACGGCTGCGGGCTGGAGTACGCCGGTGCGCGCGGGCTGCGCGGCCTGTTCCCCGCTGCGCAGAACCTGCGTCGAGGCGCCTACCTGCGCCTGCTCACCGAGGTGCCGCAGTTTCATCGGGCCGCCCGCGCGTTGCTGCGCACGCCGCCCGCCACTGTGGAACCGACGCTGAGTCAGTTCGTGTCCACGCAGGGCTGGTCGGACTATTTTGTATCGCACTTCCTGGCGCCGATGGTGGCCGCGGTCTGGTCGTGCGCGCCGGGCACCGCCATGCAGTACCCGGCGCGGTACCTGTTCCGCTTCCTGGATCACCACGGCATGTTGACGGTCACCGGTTCGCCGCCGTGGCGCACCGTGGTCGGCGGTTCGCGGAGCTACGTCACGGCGATCGGCAAGGACCTCACCGCCGTGCACACCGCCACCCCGATCCGCGCGTTGAGCCGCACCGCCGGGGGCGTGCAGCTGCGCGATGACGCGGACACCGTCGCCGACTACGACGCGGTGGTGGTCGCCACCCACCCGGACCAGGCACTGCATCTGCTGGCCGCCCCGACGGCGCTGGAGACCGCGGTGCTCGGCGCCATCCCGTACTCGGTGAACCACACCGTGCTGCACACCGACCCGTCGCCACTGCCGCGCCGGCCGTGGGCTCGCGCTTCCTGGAATTATCGGTTGACCGGCTGCGCCGATGGCGTGGATGCGGTGCTGGTCACCTATGACATGAACCGTCTGCAGGCGCTGCCCGGGCCGACGTCCTACCTGGTCAGCCTGAACGATCCGACGATCGAGGACGACCGGGTGATCGCGCGGATGGTCTACGAGCACCCGATCTACACGCCCGCGTCGGTGGCCGCGCAGGCCCGGCTGCCGGAGCTCGACGACGACCGGGTGGTGTTCGCCGGGGCGTACCACGGCTGGGGCTTCCACGAGGACGGCGCCGCCTCCGGCGTGCGCGCCGCAGCCCGGTTGGGGGTGATCTGGTGACGCAACCCTGCGCCGAAAGCGCAGAAGCGTACGTCGTACTCACGGGTACCCCGCGCGCTTCTGCGCTTTCGGGGAGGAAATGCGGGCGCTGGGGTGGGGCGGCGATCTACGACACGGTGGTCGCGCATGCGCGGCAGACGCCGCTGCGCAATGCGTTCCGCTACCGCAGCTACAGCTGGCTGGTCGACCTGGACCAGCTGCCGTGCCCACCGCGGCCGCTGTGGCGGCTGGCCGAGTTCCGGGCCGCGGATCACCTGGGCCGCCCGGATCGCACGCTGCGGGCGAACGTGGACGCTTATCTGGCGGCCAATGGCGTCGACCTGCACGGCGGTCGGGTACTGATGCTGGCCAACGCCCGGGTGTGCGGGCACGTGTTCAACCCGCTGTCGGTGTTCTGGTGCCACGCCCCGGACGGCAGCCTGCGGTGCGTGATCGCCGAGGTGCACAACACCTACGGCGAGCGGCACTGTTACCTGCTCCGCCCGGACGCCGCCGGGCGCGCGGAGTTTCCCAAGAAGTTCTACGTCTCGCCGTTCTACCCGGTGGACGGGCAGTACGTGATGCGGCTGCCGGCACCCGGCGACCGGTTGGCGATCTCGGTGGAACTTCGTCGCGGCGTCGACCGACCGTTTGTGGCCACCGTGCGCGGCCGGCGGCGCTCGGCCGGCACCGCCACGTTGCTGCGCGCCGCGCTGCGGGTACCGCTGGCCACGCTCACCGTGGCCGTGCAGATCCGTTACCAGGGCATCAGGTTGTGGGCGCGGCGGCTGCCGGTCGTTCCGCGCCCGGAGCACGACGCACAACCGGAGGTCCAATGAGTCTGACTGATTATCGGTCACTCGCCCCACCCGTGGCGGTGGACCCGGTGCGCTGGCCGGACGTGGCAACGGTGCCACCCGGCGGGTTGCGGGCGCGCATTGCGCGAGAACTGTTTACCCGTCAGGTAGCACGTTTGCCCTTTCGGGTAAGGCTTCCCGACGGCCGCAACATCGGCGGCGGCGGATCGCTAACCCCCGTGATGGAGCTGGTTCGGCCCGACGCGTTCTACCGGCGGCTGGGCCACAGCGGGCTGATCGGGTTCGGCGAGGCGTATCTGGCCGGGGACTGGACAGCGGACGACCTGTCCGCGGTGCTCACCGTGTTCTGCCGACGGATGGCCACGCTGATCCCGCCGCCCCTGCAGCGGTTGCGTGACATCGCGGTGCACCGGCATCCGCTGGCTGACCGCGGCACCGAAACCAACGCGCGGCACAACATCGCGCGGCACTACGACCTGTCCAACGACCTGTTCATGTTGTTCCTCGACGAGACGCTGACCTACTCCGCGGCGCTGTTCGGCCCCGGCGACGGCTCGATCGAACTGGCCGCCGCGGCCCGACCCGCGGACCTGGCCGCCGCGCAGCGGCACAAGATCGACCGACTGCTGGACGCCACCGGGGTCCGCGCGGGCCACCTGGTGTTGGAGATCGGCACCGGCTGGGGCGAACTCGCCCTGCGCGCAGCCGCGCGGGGGGCCATCGTGCGCTCGATCACCCTGTCGGAGGAACAGCGAACGCTGGCCCTGCGCCGAATCGCCGCCGCCGGCCTGGCCGACCGGGTGTCGGTGGATCTGTGCGACTACCGCGCGGTAAAAGGCACCTACGACGCGGTGGTGTCGGTGGAGATGATCGAGGCGGTCGGGTTCGAGTTCTGGCCCGCGTACTTCGCGACCCTGCACCGCACCCTGGCGCCCGGTGGCCGGGTGGGGCTGCAGGCCATCACCATGCCGCACGACCGCATGCTCCCCTCCCGAGACACCTATACCTGGATCCACAAGTACGTCTTTCCCGGCGGGCTCATCCCTTCGGTGACCTCGGTGGAGCATTCGGCAGCCGAGGCCGGGTTGCACGTGGTGGACCGACATGGATTCGGACTGCACTACGCAGAAACGCTGCGGCTGTGGCGGGAGACGTTCAACTCCCGGGCTGCGCAGGTCACGGCGTTGGGCTTCGACGAGACCTTCCGCCGGGTGTGGGACTTCTACCTGTCCTATTCCGAGGCAGGCTTCCGTTCCCGGTATCTGGACGTGTATCAATTCGTTCTGGCCGAGGGGGAGAGGTGATGGCGTGGGGTGGCGTGGCGGGACGACTCGCGGCGCTGCTCGAGCCGCTGTTCGCCGGCCCGTTGCCGACCCGGATCCGCGCTTGGGATGGGAGCGAGGTCGGTCCGGCCCACGCACCCGCGGTCGTGGTGCGCTCGCGGCGCGCCTTGCGGCGGCTGCTCTGGCAGCCCGGCGAACTCGGGCTCGCACAGGCCTACATCACCGGCGAGATCGACGTCGAGGGTGACCTCGCCGAGGGCTTCCAACTGCTCTGGGCTGCGATCCGCGACCGCGGGCTGAACAAACCGAAGCTGAGTCCACGTCAGATTGCCGGAATGGCAGGCACGGCGGCTCGGCTGGGCGCCATCGGACCGCGCCCGGTGGCACCCGCGTCGCAGGCGAAGCTGACCGGTGTGTTGCACTCCCGGCTGCGCGATCGCGCCGCGATCTCCCATCACTACGACCTGTCCAACGAGTTCTACGCGCTGCTGCTCGACGAGCACATGGCCTACTCCTGCGCGTATTTCGCCTCCGACGACCCCGGCTACACCCTGGCCGACGCACAGCGGGACAAGCTCGACCTGATCTGCGGCAAGCTCGGCCTGGCGCCGGGCGACCGACTGCTGGACATCGGTTGCGGCTGGGGAGCGCTCGCCCTGCACGCCGCGCAGTGTTACGGCGCCCGGGTGGTCGGGGTGACGCTGTCCCGCGAGCAGCAGGACTTCGTGTTGGCCCGGGTCGCCGAGCGCGGGCTGACCGGGCAGGTGGAGATCCGGTTGCAGGACTACCGCGAGATCCCGGCAGTGCTTTCTGAGTATGGGGGATTCGACGCGGTCACCTCGATCGAGATGGGCGAGCACGTGGGTGCGCAGAACTACCCGACGTTCGCCGCCGTGCTGCACCGCGCGGTGCGCGAGGGCGGACGGGTGCTCGTCCAGCAGATGTCGCGGCGCGACCGGCCCGGCGGCGGGGCGTTCATCTCCAGCTACATCGCGCCGGACATGCACATGCGCCCGGTGGGGGAGACCGTCGGGCTGCTGGAGGACGCGGGCCTGGAGGTCCGCGACGTGCACGCCATGCGGGAGCACTACGTGTGGACGGTGCGGGCCTGGCTGGAGACGCTGGAGAAGAACTGGGAGGCCGTCGTCGACCTGGTCGGCGAACAGGTCGCCCGGGTGTGGCGGTTGTACCTGGTGGGCGGCGCGCTGGTGTTCGAGGAAGGCCGCATGGGTGTCGACCAGATCCTGTGCGTGAAGCGCTCCGCGGCCGGCGTGTCCGGCATGCCTCCCGTTCGACGCGACCTGCCCGGGGCACGCTGAGGGCATGCACTCGTTCGACGGCAGCCGTTTCGCCGTCGGGTTGGCGGCGTGCGCCGCGGCCGTGGTGGTACTGCTGGGCGCTACCTTCGCGGTGGCGCGGCGGCTGGGCAAGCACAGCGTCGTCGATGTGGCCTGGGGATTGGGCTTCGTCGTCGTCGCGCTGGTGAGCCTGGCGGTGTCCGGGGACGCGGGCAACACCGATCGGCGCCGACTGATCACCGCGATGGTGGTGCTCTGGGGCGCCCGGCTGGCCTGGCACATCGGCCGACGCAACGCCGGGCACGGCGAGGACCCGCGGTACGCGGCGATGTTGGCCACGGTGCCCGAGCAGCAGCGCACCGGGTACGCACTGCGGATGATCTACGGCCTGCAGGGTCTGTTGGTGTTGTTCATCTCGTTGCCGGTGCAGGTGGCGCAGTACTACCGGTCCTTCAATATCGGGGTGCGTATCCAGCTCCCGTTCGGCGTGCGCTCCAACGGGTTCGGCGTCACGGCGCACGAGAACGGCCTCGGCTGGATCGCCGCGCTCGGTCTGTTGCTGTGGGCCGTCGGGATCTTCTTCGAGGCCGTCGGGGACTGGCAGCTGCAGGCGTTCAAGGCCGACCCGGCCAACAAGGGCACGGTCATGGACCGCGGGCTTTGGCGCTACACCCGCCACCCGAACTACTTCGGCGATGCCTGCGTGTGGTGGGGGATCTGGCTGGTGGCGGCGGAGACGCGGCCCGGCGTGTTCACCGTGCTCTCGCCGATCGTCATGACGCTGTTCCTGACCAAGGGCAGCGGTGCAGCGTTGACCGAGCGGCGGATGGCGGGTCGCCCCGGCTTCGATTCCTACGTCGCGCGCACCTCGCCGTTCCTGCCCTGGCCGCCGCGGCGCGGATGAACGAGATGCGGGCCCGGCTCGGTGCCGGGATTCGATCCCTGCGCACGGTGGTGCCCTGGGTGCTGGCCGCCGCGGCCGTACCCAGCGTGGTGCGGTTGGTCGGCGACCACGGAGCGCCGTGGGCGGTGATGCTCACCGTCCTGGTGCCGCTGCTGATACCGGTGCTGGTCGTGCTCACTCTGCTCGCGGCGCTGCTGGGCAACCGCGGCACCGCGCTGTGTGGAGGCGTGGTGCTGCTGGTCAACGCCCTGTGGTTGGCGCCCCTGTGGATCTCCAACCCGCCGCCACGCAGCGGGCAGAAGATCGTCGCGATGACGCTGAACATGCGCTACGGGTTGGCCGCGCCGAGCAAGATCATCGACCGGGTGCGCGCCGACAGGGTGGACCTGCTGGCCTTGGAGGAACTGACCCCGGAGGCCGTGTCGCGGCTGGCGGCGGGGGGGTTGAACGCGATGTTGCCCTATCAGGTGCTCAGCCCGGGCGATCGTGCGCACGGGTCCGGCTTGTGGTCCCGGTGGCCGTTGAGCCGCGGACCCGACTGGGACGGCGTGCACCACATGCCCGGCGCCACCGTTCGCGTCGCCGGCCAGGACGTCGTCGTCCGCGTCATGCACCCGTTCCGCACCGGCCGGTCCAGCGCCGCGGCCTACCGGCGCGACTACCGACAGGTGACCGCCAGGGCGCACGCCCTGGACCCCGCCACGCCGTCCATCATGCTGGGCGATTTCAACGCCGGTCGCGACCAACAGGCCTTCCGCGCGCTGCTGGGCAACCGCTGGCGGGACGCACCGGAGTACGCCGGCTCGGGCTTCACCCCGACCTGGAACTGGTGGACCTTCCTGCCGCCCGTGCTGCCGCTGGACCACATTCTGATCAGCCGTCAGCTCGGGGCCACCCGCACCGCCACCTTCCGTGCCCCCGGCAGCGATCACCACGGCCTGGTTGCCTGGTTGGTGCTGCAACCGCGCTGAGGTGCCCGGCCGCGGTTCAGCGACCGCGACGGCGGGCGATCAGCAGACCGCCACTGAGCAACGCCGGAGTCAGCAGACCCAGCCCGACCACGCCGGCCATCGTCTTGTTCGACGAATGTTGTGCGGGCAGCGGAGCGGAGTAAGCCGCGTCGAAGCCGGAGTCCCAGCCGTCGTCCGGGGTGTCACAGTTCTTGATCCAGTACCCCGGGTCGCGCCAGTCCTCGCAGTCGCTGTCGCGCCGCGACCGTCCCGCGCCGTCGTGATGGTTGTTGTGGCATTCGCCGGCGACGGTAATCGAGGTGACCACCCGCTCGCCGAGGGAACCCTTGGCAACGACCGTGTGGTCGCCGCACGCGTCCGCCGGCACCACAAAATCGCGGCTCGCCGAACCGCTCACGTCGGCGATGACGGTGAAGAGTCGCTGCGGGCTGGAGAAGAAGAACACGGTGATGGTCTCACCCGAGCCCCAACCGCTCAGCGTGTCGGTGACCGTGTCACCGGGCTGCGGCGTTTCGGTGCTCAGAAATTGCATTGCCGTAGCGTCGTACGGTGCGGCGAATGCCGTGCCGGCACCCATACCCACCAACGCGGTGCAACTGACGGCGACACCTAACGCCGTCCGCACAAATCCGGCCATGTTCCTACCTCCGCCCCGGCGCAGGACAAGACCTTCTCCCGCGATGTGATCGACGGTAGGAGGCGGGGGTCCCTCGGCCTATGGGCATTCCTCATTGGCTGCCCATGCGCTCCACATTCGCCCTGCCAGGACGCGGTTTTGCCGCCCTTGCACGACGTGTCGGATCACCTGAAGGGCCCAACCTCGGACTCGCTGCGACGCCCGTCCCGCAAGCTGGACGGACAGCGCCTGAAGGGCGGACATGAACCAGGGATCGGCCGATCCGGCCCGGGCCGGCATCCGACGTCGCCTGCGGCGCCGGTGGCTGCTGATCGCCTGCCCAACGCTGACTGTCCTCGCCATCGGCTGGTTGGGCGTCACGGCACTGCTCGCCCGAGCCGACCTCACCCATGCCCGCGGCGATCTGGTGGCGATGCGCAGCGGGGTGCACAGCGCTGACCTCTCCGATACGCAGCCGCGGGCCGCCGACCTACGTTCCCGGCTCGGGCGCGCCCACCTGTTGACCCGCGGGCCGATCTGGTCGGGCATGGCGGCCATTCCGGTGGTCGGCGATCCGTTCCGCAGCGTGCGCGGTATGACGGCGGCGTTGAACATCGTTGGCGACGACGCGGTGCCGGCGTTGGTGACGGCCGCGGATCAGTTGGACCCGAAGACGCTGCGGGACGCGCAGGGGCGCATCGCGGTGGACCGGGTCTCGACCGCGGCGCCGAACCTGGCCCGGGCCGGGACTGCACTCGATGACGCCCTGGCCGAGATCTCGGCGCTGCCCCGGCACACGTGGCTGTCCTCGGTGGATTCCGCCAGGGATCTGTTGCTCCGTCAGCTCAGCCCGGCCGCCGGAGATCTGCGGGCCGCCCAACAGGCCGCGGACCTGGTGCCGGCGCTGCTCGGGGAGAACAAGTCCTACCTGCTCACCTTCCAGAACAACGCCGAGGCCCGGGGTACCGGCGGGATGCCCGGCGCATTCGCGTTGGCGCGGGTGCACGACGGTCGCATCACCCTCGACCGGTTTGCCGGCGAGGGGTCGCTGTCGGGCGTCACCGCGGATGTCCGGTTCGGTCCCGACTACAACGGGCTCTATCCGCAGCAGGTCACCCAGCGGATCTACCAGGACGCCAACCTCAGCCCGCACTTCCCCTACGGCGCGGCTATCCTCACCTCGCTGTGGCAGCAGCGCTTCGGCGAGAAGGTGGACGGGGTCATCGCGCTCGATCCGGTCGTGCTGGGTTACCTGCTGCGCGCCACCGGTCCCGTACCGCTGCCCGACGGCTCCACGGTGACGGCCGACAACATCGTCGCGCTGACCGAGCAGCAGGCCTACGTGAGGTACCCCGGTCCGCCGAACAACGGTCGGCGCGACTACCTCGCCCAGATCGAACAAGTGGTCAGCAGCCGCATCATGAGCAGCGAGGCAAATCCGGGGGAGCTGATCCGGGGGCTGCGCCGAGCGATCGATGAACGTCGACTACTGGTGTGGAGCGCCGACACCGCGCTGCAGCGCCGCCTGGAGCAAACATCCGTGTCCGGCGCCCTGCCGATCACCCGGGCACCGTTCGTGGGCGTGTCGATCGTGAACGAGGCCGGCAACAAACTCGACTACTACCTCGATCGGGCCATCCGCTGGCAACGCGCCGGCTGCGGCGCGCAGCGCTCGGTCACCGTGTCGATCACGCTGACCAACAACGCCCCGGCGGGGTTGCCGGCCTACGTGACCAACCGCAGCGACCCCCACTCCTATCCCGTCCGCCCCGGCGACAATCGGCTGACGGTCAGCTACTTCGCCACCAACGGGGCGCTGATGAACACGGTGACCCTGGACGGCAAGCCGTGGGTGGCCGGCATCGGCACTCAGCGCAGTCACCCGGTGTTCGTGGTCGACGTCGAGCTACCCCGGGGCAGCACCCGCACCGTCGTCCTGCACCTGACCGAACCGGCCGGCGATCACCTCGCGCCCATGGTGCTGAACCAACCCCTGGTTCGCCCGGCGGCGATCCGGCTCGACGACGCCCGCTGCCCGTAGTGGCGCGGCCGGGCGGTTACGGTGGGTGCGCGACCACCGGACCAGGGAGGCGAGCCGTGCGGGTGCTGATGATCGGTGCGCCGGGCGCAGGCAAGGGCACCCAGGCCGTCCGCATGGCCGAACATTTCGGCCTGGTGCACATCTCCTCCGGCGACCTGCTACGCAAGCACGTCGCCGAACAGACCGCCATCGGCCGGCAGATCAGCTCCTACCTGACCAGCGGGGACCTGGTCCCGGACGGCATCGTGATGGATCTGCTGCGCAAGCCGATCCTGGCCGCCAATGCGGACGGCGGTTACATCCTGGACGGCTTCCCGCGCACCGTGGAGCAGGCCCGCGCTGCGCACAAGGTGGCGGTGGAGCTGGGCGTGGCGGTGCAGGTCGTGGTG
>DASXPS010000195.1 GCA_036493475.1 Sporichthyaceae bacterium
CGCGCTCCGTTCGACCCAGCCCCGGCGCGCCGCCGCGCCCGACAGCTCGGCCTTGCCTGAAACGCCACGGGATCAACTGAACCGTCGCGTTTTGTGGAGGCGCTGATGCCACGGGAGAATGGAGCAGCGCCTGCACCGAGGAACTACCCGAGGAGTTGCTTGAGCGCGCCACGGTTGGTTGAGGAAGTGATGATGGCCGAAATGCGTCGTTGTCGTTGAACGCAGCGGTCCATCGAATGTAAACATTCACCGCTGGCGGTTTGAGGTAGCGGTGTGTGACGACTCGGCCTGTGGTGCGCGGGTCGTGGTGTGATCGTTTGGGTGCTGCTCAGGTGGGGACGGGGAGTGGCGGGATCCAGGGTCGGCCGGTGAGGGCGTCGCGGATGACGGTGAGTTGATCGAGTCCGTGTTTGGCTGCTGTGGAGAGCACTCCGCGGATCCGGTAGCGGTCTCGGGTTCTGGCCTCGGAGGTGAGCCGTCCGGAGGTGTTCTGTTGGGTTTTCGCGGGGCGAACGTCGCGTTCGGCCTGGTTGGAGGTGGGTGGCACGCGCAGGTCGCCGGCGAAGCGCAGCACGTCGTCCTCCCGGTCGCGCAGCACTTCCAGCAGTGTCCGCCCGACTGGCTGCTTGGTGCGTGATCGGGGGCCGGGGATGCGCCGGACCTGGCTGAGCCCGACCCGCACGCCGTGGCGGAACAGTGAGATCAGCCGGTCGGAGGGGTGCGCGGGTGTCGTGGACGCTGCGGCGTCGCGGGCGAGGTTGGTCTGGTGGATCAGCCCGCGCAGGGCGTCCTGGACCTGCGTCGGCCAGACCTGGTCGGGGTAGGTCTGGGCGGCATCCTCCAGGTCACGCAGGATGTGCTGGCAGCAAAGCTGGTGGGTCAGGTTCCCGACCTCGGGGTGGTCGTAGAGGCTGTAGCGGTCGTGGACCACGACCCCGGTCAGATCGGCCAAGATGAACGCCTTGAACGTGGGCAGGTCCCGGTCGCCGAGCATGTACCAGGTGTAGAACTCGGTGCAGGCGACCAGCAGGTACTTGTCGGCCTTCTTGCGGGCCTTCTTCCGGCCCTGACCCGGCTGCGGTGTGCGCGGTCCGACCCTGATCGGGGTCTCATCACAGCACACCGCGTACGCCAACGTGATCAAGGTACGGATCCGCTGGTCGGTCTGCTCCATGGCGGCCGCGGCCTGGGTGAGCGTGGCGTGCACGAACCCCACCGACGGCGTCGCGCCGGTCAGCGCCTGCAGCAACGCCGCGCACCGGTGCACCGGCAGGGCGTGGGCCACCATCAGATACACACACCACGCTCGAAGGTTCGGCCCGTAGCCGACCCGCCCGCTGCCGGCGCCATCGGGGCGGGCAGCGGTGTGCTCGCGCCCGCAGCCACACCGCACTGTGTGTTGCTCGTACTGGGTGGTGGTGGCCGACACCAGCGGGATCTCGGTCTGCTGGAACCGGTCGCTGACCCCCAGATCACTCGCCCCGCCCAGCTCGGCGCCGCACTCGCAGCGGCCCCCGGGGAACCGGTCCACCTGCTCGTCGGGGTGGGGCCGCCAGTCCAGGTTCGCCCCGGCCGCCCCGCGCTGCTTGCCCCGCTTGCGCCCGCCCCCACCGGCAGGTCGCCCCCCGCTCGGCTCATCGGGGGCGGTCCTGCCCAGCTCGCCGTCCTTCGACGGCGGCATCGACGAGTTGGCGCTGTTGCGCGACACCAACCGCTCCAACCGCTCCAACCGCGCCGCCAGCTCCGTGTTGACCGCACGCAACGCCGCGATCTCCGCGGCCTGGGCGGTCACCAGCGCGATGAGCTTCTCGCGCGACAACCCACCCAGCTCCGACACCTGAGAAGATCATCACAACCGGCGGGCTCAGGCACGCACCCACAGACCCGGCGTGTCGCACCAGAATCAACTACACCACCGAAGATCGTCACGCACCGCAACAGACCGCACCGGCGGTGAATGCTTACCGCGGAGCCTGCCAGGAAGATGATGATCGCGACCTGGAACACGAGCTTGCGGCCGTATTGGTCGCCGAGCTTGCCATACAGCGGTGTGGACGCCGTCTGCGCCAGCAGGTACGCCGTCATCACCCAGGACAGGTGATTCAGGCCGCCCAGCTCGCCGACGACCGTCGGCAGCGTCGTGGCGACGATCGTCTGGTCCAGCGCCACCAGGAACGTCGCCAGCAGCAGCGCGACGAAGATGAAGCCGAGCCGAAACGCTGAGGCGTACCGACCGCAGCCGCCGCCGGCCCCATCGTGGTCGCGGCAAGCCGGTCGATCTGTGGTGGTCGGGCAAGCATCACCACCGCGGTGGGCACGAGGCGATGCCCACCGGGATCGCGGTCTGTGGGGGTACCGTCGAGCGTGTGAGCACAGTGTGGGTGACCGCGATGGTGCTGGTCGCGGTGATGTTCGTCG
>DASXPS010000196.1 GCA_036493475.1 Sporichthyaceae bacterium
CTCGTCCAGGTCGTCACAGTCCTCGCCGAGAGCCGGGAGTTGCCGACTCCGGTCAGGTGCTCGAAGGGTGTGCCGTGGCTGATCCTGCGTCTATACGTCTGCTTGGTGCCCGCATCTCGCGGGTGTCAACGTCGGCTGAAAACTGACCCCCTGGCGTCGGTTGAATCGTGACCCCCTTGTGTGAATGTTCGTTACTGTTGGTGGTCGGTTGAGGCTGGGGTGGCTCGGCCGAGGTCGCGGTTGCGGGTGCGGTAGCTGTCGCCCTTGAGGGCGTGGACTTCGGCGTGGTGGACGAGTCGGTCGATCATTGCGGCGGCGATGACGTCGTCGTTGAACACCTCTCCCCAGCGGCCGAACGGCATGTTGCTCGTGATGATCAAGCTGGCGCGCTCGTACCTGCTCGAGACGAGTTGGAAGAACAGGTTCGCGGCGTCGGGATCGAACGGCAGGTAGCCGACCTCGTCGATGACCAGGAGCGGGTAACGCGAGAGTTTGACGAGCTCGGCGGGCAGCACGCCGTGCTGGTGGGCTGCGGCGAGGCGGGTGACCCAGTCGGCGGCGGTGGCGAAGGCGACGCGGTGTCCGGCCTGGCAGGCGCGCATTCCGAGGCCGATGGCGAGGTGTGTTTTGCCGGTGCCGGGCGGGCCGAGGAAGACGGCGTTGTCCTTGGCGGCGATGAAGTCGAGGGTGCCGAGGTGGGCGATGGCCTCGCGTCTGATCGAGCGCTGATGCTCGTAGTCGAACTCTTCGAGGGTCTTGCGGGCCGGGAAGCGGGCGGCTTTGATGCGGATCTCGGCTCCGGAGGCGGAGCGGGTGGCGTTCTCGCGCTGCATGCAGGCGGCGAGGTATTCCTGGTGGGTCCAGTTCTCGGTCCGGGCGCGTTCGGCCAGGCGTTCGGCGGCGTCGGCGATCGCCGGGGTCTTGAGCGCTCTGGAGAGGTAGGCGATCTCGGCTGCCGTCTCGCGCCCGGTGGGCGCGGGTTTCTCGGTGGTGCGGGAAGGCATCCCGGTCTCCTTAATCGGTGAAGGCGGGGTGGGTCTCGGTGTGGTCCGCTGCGGCGATCGCGGCCGCGGCGAGGCGGCGTAGGAACACGGCGGCGGCGTGGCCGTCGGTCGGCAGGTCGATGGCGACGGCGTCGGCGGGATCGCCGATGGCCAGGCGGGGTCCGCCGTAGCGCGGATCGCCGGTGAATTCGAGCGCGGCGTGCGGGTCGGTGATGCGCAGCCGGGCGAAGAGCATGCTGCGTGCAGGCATGCCAGTCTCCTTGTCGGTGTCGGTGTCGGTGTCGGTGTCGGTGTCGGGCAGGGTGCAGCGTGGAACCGCGGGTGCGGTCCGGGCAGGGGTCAGGCGGCCGGGGTCTCGGGTTCGGCCAGGCCGAAGATCGCGTCGTAGCGGGAGAGGTCGCGCACCTCGACCTCGTCGCTGCCGGCGTGCTCGCGTACCGGGTGCAGGTGGGCGCGGCGCATCGCGGTCGCTGCCGCGGTGTGGGCGGGGTCGGTGATCGTCTGGTGCGGGGCCCAGGAGCGTGGATGGCGGGCGACCGGCAGCCCGTTCATCGTCGCGGTCACCTCGTGAAGGTCCGCGCGGACCGCGATGCGCCGGCCGATCGCGGCCGGATCGACGGAGTAGTCGCAGGTATCGACACGCACGTAGTGGTCGCGCGGCAGCCGCAGCGTGTGGTGCCAGCCGATGACCGGGGCGACCGGCGGCAGGGGCACCATCGCGGCCAGGTCCGCGCCGAGACGGTCGATCGGGCGGCACTCGATCCTGCGGTGGTGGCGGGAGTTCGCTTTGAGCAGCCAGGCGGCCAGCTGCCGGTTGAAGTCGGCGGGCGAGGAGAAGGAGCGTCCCGGCATGAAGCTGGTCTCCAGGTAGCCGTTCGCCCGCTCCACCAGTCCCTTGGTCTCCGGATCGCGGGGTCGGGCCTGGTAGATGCTGACCCCGAGGCTGCCGCGGAAGGCTTGGAACCCGTCTGCCAGGCGCGGTTTTCCCGACACCCACCTGCCGACCGCGCCCTCGTTGTCCCACACCAGTGTCTTGGCCACCGCGCCGAGCTCGGCCAGAAGCTCCCAGTGCCCGGCGATCAGGTCCTCGGCATGCCGGGACGGGATCATCCGCGCCATCAGGTACCGGGAGTAGCCCGCCACCATCGTGAGCACCGGCGGACTATCGGCGTGACCGGCGCCGAGCGGGATCTTCGCGGGCGGGAACCACAGGTCACACTGCATGATCTCGCCCGGCTCGTACGTGGTGCGCGAGGCCGGATCCGCCGGCTTGAACTGCGGGCGTATCTCGCGCACGTGCTCTCGGAACACCGTGATCGACCGCTCCCAGCCGACCCGCTCGGCGATCACCGTGGCCGGCATCCACGGATCGGCCTTGAGGCACTCCTTGATCCGCGGCACGAACGTGTCCACCGCCGACCCTGTCGGTGCACGCACGTACTTAGGCGGTTCCGTCGCAGCCAGAGCACGACGCACCGTGTTCTTCGAGATCCCCAGGACACGGGCGATCCCCTTGATCGTCATGCCCTCCGAGCGCGACAAGCGCCGGATCTCGGCCCAATCCTCCACGTTCAACACCCTCCAGGCTAAGCAAGGGGGTCAACTTTCAACCGTTGCCTGGGGGTCAGTTTTCAGCAACCGCCGACAGCCTGGTCGGAACGAGTGCCCGGAGCGGGACTCGAACCCGCACAACCTCTCGGTTCAGGAGGTTTAAGATCGCCGCAGCAAT
>DASXPS010000197.1 GCA_036493475.1 Sporichthyaceae bacterium
AGGCGCAGCTGGCTATCGGCCTTGACCTCGGTGAGCACCTCGCGCCCGTCCTTGCGCGGCAGGTTGAGGTCGAGCAGGATCAAGTCGGGAATGGGGGCGTCGGCGTACTTTCCCTCCCGGCGAAGGAACTCCAGGGCCTCAACCCCGTCGCTGACCACCGACAGGTTGTTCTTCACCTTGTGCTCGGCGAAGGCTTCCTGGGTCATCAATACGTCGCCCGGGTCGTCCTCGACCAGCAGCACCTCGATGAGTCGCACAATCATGCCGACCGGCCTCCGTTCGCCGACTGCCCGACCGCTTCGGAAACGGGCAGGGTCCAGTGGACCACGGAGCCCACCGCATCCGCCGGCCGGTCGGTGTCCAGCCAGATACGGCCGCCGTGGTACTCGACGATCTTTTTGCACATCGACAGGCCGATGCCGGTGCCCGTGTACTGGTCCTTGGGGTGCAGCCGCTGGAAGATCACGAACACGCGCTCGGCGTATTCCGGGTCGATGCCGATGCCGTTGTCGCTGCAGGTGAAGTGCCAGAACTCACCCTCGCGGGCCGCGCGCAGCTGCACCCGGGGCGACCGGCCGGGCGCGCGGAACTTGATGGCATTGCCGATCAGGTTCTGGAACATCTGGGTCAGCAGGGTCTCGTCGCCGGGCACCTCGGGTAGCTCGCCGATGTCCACCACGGCCCGGGCCTGCTGCCGGGCGGCGGCCAGCGCGGTCAGAGCCCGGCCGGCGGCCTGCTCGGTATCGACCACGGTCATGCCCTCGGAGGTGCGCCCGACACGGGAGAACGCCAACAGGTCGTTGATCAACTGCTGCATGCGCTTGGAGCCGTCGACCGCGAACTCGATGTACTGGTCCGCCTTCTCGTCCAACCGACCCGAGTAACGGCGCTGCAACATCTGGCAGAAGCTGGCCACCTTGCGCAGCGGCTCCTGCAGGTCGTGGGAGGCGACGTAGGCGAACTGTTCCAGCTCGTCGTTGGATCGGCGTAGGTCGGTGGCCTGCTGCTGCAGTTCCTCTGCCTGCTGCTGCAGTTCCTCTGCCTGCTGCGCCAACTCCAGGGCCTGCGCGCGCACCTCGTGCTCGGCCACCCGGGAGGCGGCCAGCGCGGCGACGATGCCGACCCGCATCGATTCCACGTCGTGGCCCAGGTTCTGGATCTCCCTGGGACCGGCCACCTCGACCCGGTGGTCGAACTCGCCGTCCGCGACCACTCGAGTCTCGGCGGCGAGACGGTCGATCGGCCGCAGCACCAACCGCCGCAGCGCTAGCCAGAGCGCCACTCCGGCCAGCACGATCAATGCGAACGCGGAGAGGGTCAGCTCCCGCGTCCGGCGCAGGCCGGTGTTCACGTTGTGTCGGGCCGTCGCCCGCTCGGCGGCGATCTCGTTGGTCAGCCCTGTCAGCGCGGTGCGCAGCGCATCGAAACGGGCCTTGCCCAGGTCCTGGTTCAACGACAACGGCTGGTTCTTCGGCACCGCCTTCACCGCCGCGAGGGTGGGATCGGCGAAGTCGGTATGCCAGGCCCGGCCGGCCGCGGCCACCTCGTCCAATGCCCGGCTGATGCCCGGTCGGGGCAGCACGCGCCGGATCTCCGCGTCCGCGGCGATCACGCCCTGCCGGCCCTGGGTGTACGGCGTCAACAGGCTCTGGTCCCGGGTCAGCAGATAGCCGCGCAGCCCGGTCTCCTGATCCAGCCAACCGCCGGTCAGGTCCGCGGCCGAGGCACGGGCGGGGGAGAAGTGGTCGGTCAACTCACCGGTGTCTTGGTCCAGGCGATGCACCGCGCTGAACGTGATCACGGCGCCGATGGCCACGAAAAGCGCGGCGAGAGAGAGCATCAACCGCAGGCGCGCCCGCAGCGTGTCGAACCGCTGGTTCACGAGGGCTCCGACGGCCTGCCGGTGAGCACCACCAGGGCCAGATCATCGGTCAAGGGACCGCCGTTGAGTTCGATCACCTGACCGATCAGCGCGTCGGTCCACTCGTCCGGATCGGGCGTGGCGGCGTGCTGCGCGAGCAGGAGTTCCACCAGCGCCTCCATGCCCAGCCGCTCACGAGTGTCCGGCGTCGCGGTGCCCTCGAAGATGCCGTCGGTCATCAGCACCAACTCCCAGCGCGGTGGCAGGGCGATTTCTTCCGCGGCCCACACGTAGTCATCCAGTACGCCCAGCGGTACGCCCCCTCGCTGTTGCGAACCGGCGCCACCCAGCACCAGGGGCGGCGGGTGGCCGGCCAGGTACACCCGCGCGCTCCCGTGATCGCTCGCGATGCGCACCATGCACACGCTGGCGAAGATGAAATCCTCGGCGCGCTCGTGCCCGAGTACCTCGTCCAGTAGCGGCAGGATCGTTTTCTCGTCGATGCCGGCCAGCACCAGCGTCCGCCAGGCCACCCGCAGGCAGACGCCGAGCGCCGCCTCATCCGGGCCGTGTCCGCTGACGTCGCCGATCATGGCGTAGACGGTGCCGTCCGGGCATTGCACGACGTCGTAGAAATCGCCGCCGAGCAACGCGCGATCCCGGCCGGGTCGGTAGCGGGCGACCACCTGTATCGAGTCGTCGCGGGTGATCGCCACCGGCAACAGGCCGCGCTCGAGTCGGGCGTTCTCCGTGGCGCGGGCGCGCGAATCGGCCAGCTCCCGCGCCGTGTCCTGCGTCGTTCGCCGTTGCAGCGCATGGCGAATGGTGCGGGAGAGCAGTTCCGGCTCCAGTTGGGCCTTCGTCAGATAGTCCTGGGCACCGTGTGCCACCGCGTCGACGCCGCGGGCCTGATCGGTGAATCCGGTCAGCACGATCACCGCCGCCCGGGGCGCGGCGGCCAGCACCGCGTCCAACCCGGAGAACTGCGCGGCATCGGGCAACTGCAGATCGAGCAGGACGCACCGGGTGTCCGGGGTCAATTTCGGTTTGGCCTCGGCGATGGTCTGCACCCAGGTGAGGTCGACCTGCGAACCGGCCTCCTCGAGCATCTCCCGCACCAACATGGCGTCGCCGGGGTCGTCCTCGATCAGCAGCACCCGCAGCGCGCGCTCGGAGGGGGTGCTCACCCGCTGATTCTCCACGGAACCCCGCTATCCGGCAGTCGACCTCGTCCCCGGATGCAATCAAGGTCACCCGGGCGGTTCGCAGGCGGGGTGCCGTCCCGACCGGGTGTGTGCGCCGGCGGGGAAGATGTGGCGGGTCCAGAATGGGCCACGCACGCCCGAGGAGTGCTGGGGGTCGACGTCCGGTGGCGGTGTACATCTACAGCGGGCGGCGCGAGGCGGCCCGCACGGTAATCGGTGCCGAGTTGGTGCTGCTGCGTCGGTGGACGCGCGACGTCGATCGGTCGGCGACCTATTCCGGGCTGTATCCGGCCGAGGAGGAATCGCCGGCCCGACTGGCGGTCGTCCTCACCGGGGATGACGACCTGGAGTTTCATCGACGCTGGTTCGCCCCCGCGGTGACGGTGCAGCAGAAGTTTGATCGTTACCTGGACGACCGGGCCGGGGTGGACCTGGCGGGGGAGCCGTTCCGGCTGGTCGACGTCAGCATGCCGGGGGAGTCGCCCTGGCGGGCGTACACGCGACGCGGCGAACGTGGGCGGCCCGCGCCGGTCGAGCCGTACGCGCACTATCCCGGTCGGGAGCATCTGCCCAGCGCGCTGGCCGGCCCGGGTTCGCGCCGAATCATGACGGTCTTGGTGATCGCCGCCGTGGCCATCGTGCTGGTGGCTGCGCTGGCATCCCGTCCGGCCGCGGCGCTGGGCGTGCTGCCCGGGTTCGCCTGGATGGCGTACCTGCGCCGCGAGGACCGGGTACGCCCGGAGTCGCCCGCGGTGCTCACCCGGGCGGCGCTGCTCGGCGTGCTGGCGACCGCGCCGATCGTGGTGGTGGAAGCCGTGCTCTCGGTGGCGGCGCCGGACACATTGAGTGTGGCCGGCGCGGTGTTCGCGGCGTTCGTGGTGGCCGGGGTGGTGGAGGAGACCGGCAAGGCGCTGTGCCTGCGCTCGTTCCGGTGGAATCCGGAGTTCGACGAGCGCTTCGACGGCATCGTCTACGCGGGCTGGATCGGGTTGGGGTTCGCGGTCGTGGAGAACGTGCTCTACCTGGCCGGCGCGCCGACCTCCGGTGCCTACGTCATGACCTTCGTGACCCGCGCGGTGCTCGCGGTGCCCAATCACGCGATCTGGGCCGGGCTGTCCGGCTACGCGGTGATGCGCAAGCGCTTCGACGGCAAGGGCGCCGGGTTGATCGGGGGACTGCTGCCCGCGATCCTGCTGCACGGGCTGTACGACGTCGGTCCGTTCCTGGCGCTCGCCCTGGCCCACCAGCACCACGCGTCGGTCGGGGTGCAGGCATTGTTGTCCGCCGGACTGCCGGTTGCGGTCACCGTCACCGGGATGAGCATGATCCGCGACCGGGCGCGGCGGGCATTGCGCGCGGATGCCGCCGAGGCGGCCCGCTTTACCGCCGCCGCGACGGACTGACGTCAGGCCGCGCGGACCAGGTGCACGTCGCCGCTGCCGGTGCGCGCCCGAATGGTGATCGCCCGGGCGCCGGCCGCCGGGGATGGTTCCACCGGCAGGTCCGAGTGCAATTGCCCGGAGCCGGTGGTCACGTCCAGCTTGGCGGCCACCCCGGCGGGCACGCCGAGGGTGAATCCACCGGAGCCGGCGGCCACGTCCACGTCGCCGTGCACCGCGCCCACCGACACGGAACCGGAGCCCGCGCGGGAGTGCAGGGCGCCGCGCACCACGGCGGCATCCAGCGAACCAGTGCCGAAGCCGCAGTGCAGCCCGCCGGCCACCTCGCCGAACCGCGCGGATCCGGATCCGGCCCGCACCTGAACCGAACCCTGCACGGCATCCGCGCTGCTCTCCCCGCTGCCGTAACGCAGTCGCAGGTCGCCGTCCACGGTGGCCAGCCGGACGGTGGCGGAGCCGGTGGCCACGTCCGCGCGGCCGCACCGTCCGGTGACGGTGATGTCGGCGTCCACGCTGGTCAGCTTCAGTGCGGTGCCGTGTGGGACCTCGACCACGATGTCGACGCTGTCCTTGCGGCGGCCACCGAGCAGGTCGGGCAGGCCACCCTGGCGCGGGCCGAGCACGGACAACGTGTGGCCCTGCAACTCGACGCTGAACCGCTCCAGGGCATCCCCCTGGCCGCGCGGGGTGAGTCGAACGATCGCCTCCGCGGCGTCGTCGCGGGTGTGCACGGTGAGACTGCCGCGGCCGAGGCGGACGACGAGGTCAATCGGTGCGGTGAGCGGGAACGTGGTGACGGGCGATGCCATGTCGGACTCCTCGATCGTGAGTTAGCCGTTGATCCAGCCGGTGATGCGGCCGCCGGTCACCCGGCGGGCAATCGCCTCGGGGCCGGACAGGGCACGCCCGGCGGCGCGCAGGAACCAGGTGTTCACCGAGATGGACTCGGCGCGGGCGGCCTGCTCGATCTGCGTTTTTAGTGCCTCGGGCAGTCGTAGCGAGATCCGGGCGGAGTGCTCGGCGTCCTCGCCGGGCGCGGTCACCGGACCGCCCGGGTTGAGGTCGGCGGCCTCGGTGCGGACCTCGATGTGCAGGTCCTGGCCGTCGGTGCGCACCGCGACGGCCGGGGCCCCGGGGAGATCGAGCAGGGCGGCGGTGATCTCATCCGCGGCCGCCGATACCGCGGTCAGCACGGCCAGGCGAACCGCCGGATCGGCCGCGGCGGCCAACGCCGTGGCGGTGGCCCGGACGCGCTCGTCGCCCAGCGCCGCGGCGGCGGCAAGTTGATCCTGGACCTGTATGACGTACGGTTGCACCTGCATGACATCATTGTGACGTCATGATGATGTCTCCGCAACCACTTTGACCTCGTTGTAGCTTTCCGGCTGTGACGGACATCAGCCGGGAGCGCCCGTACGACGAGATCGATCTGTCCAGCCGCAAGTTCTGGGCGCAGCCCGCCGCGGTGCGCGAGGAGAGCTTCGCGACGTTGCGCGAGCAGCGGCCGCTGAGCTGGCACCCGCCGGTAGAGGATGCCCTGCTGGTGGACGAGGACGACCCCGGCTTCTGGACCGTGGTCCGGCACGCGGACATCGTGGAGGTCAGCCGTCGGCACGACGTGTTCGTGTCCGGTCAGGGCGTGATCTTCGAGAACGCGCCGGAGATGCTGTTGGAGACCTCCCAGTCGTTCCTGGCCACCGACCCGCCGCGGCACACCAAGCTGCGCAAGCTGGTCAGCGCCGCCTTTACGCCCCGTCAGATCTCCCGCATCTCCGAGCAGATCGAGGGCCGCGCGAAGCAGGCGGTGGCCCGGCTCGCGGCAGCGGGCAGCGGCGCCGACTTCGTGCGCGAATGCGCCGGGCCGCTGCCGCAGTGGGTGTTCTGCGACATGGTCGGCGTCGGCGAGCAGGAGCGCGAGGAGGTCGCCGAGGCGGCCGCCGCGCTGGTGTCCTGGGCGGACCCGATCTACCTGGGCGACCGCGACCCGCTCGACGTGATGTTCGAGGCGCAGCTGGTGTTGTTGCGCCACGCGTTGGCGTTGGCCGAGGACCGGCGCAGCAAGCCGACCGGTGACCTGATGAGCGCGCTGGTGGCCGCCGAGGTAGGCGGCGAGACCCTGCTGGACGAGGAGATCGGCGCATTCTTCACGCTGCTCTCGGTGGCCGCCAATGACACCACCCGGCAGACCATGAGTCACGCGGTGCACGCGCTGACCAAATACCCGGAACAGCGGGCCTGGCTGGCGGCCGACTTCGACGCGCGCATCGACCACGCCATCGAGGAGTTCGTGCGCTGGGCCACCCCGGTGATGACCTTCCGGCGCACCGCGGTGGCGGACGTCGAGGTGCACGGCATCACGGTGCACGAGGGCGAAAAGGTGGTGATGATGTACCCGTCCGGGAACTGGGACACCGACGTGTTCACCGACCCGGCGGCCTTCGACCTGTCCCGCCACCCGAACCCACACGTCTCCTTCGGCGGTGGCGGCGTGCACTTCTGCCTGGGCGCACAGTTGGCCCGCACCCAGCTTCGCGCGGTGTTCCGAGAGCTGTTCAGCCAACTCCCGGACCTTGCGGCAGGCGACCCCGATTACCTCACCGGCAACTTCATCCACGTGGTGCGCACGCTGCCGGTCACCTTCTGAACCCTTTTCGTCGGTAGGTGCCAACGCCTGCCCGCAAGTTCGTCCGCCCGGGACATCCCGACCGCGGCGTGACCTCAGGCACGATGGCGACATGACCGGCGTTTCCATCATCGGGACGGGGATGACCCCGTTCGGCAAGTTCGATTCCGCGACGGTCCGCTCACTGGCCACCTCGGCGGTGTCCGAGGCACTGGCCGACGCGGGCGTGGGCACCGACGCCGTTGGCGCCGTGTTCTTCGCCAACGCCGTGGCCGGCTTGATCACCGGCCAGGAGATGATCCGCGGCCAGCAGGCGCTGCGGCATACCGGCCTGCTGGGCGTGCCGATCGTCAACGTGGAGAACGCCTGCGCCTCGGCCTCCACCGCGTTTTCCTTGGCGGTGAGCGCGGTGGCGTCCGGCTCGGTGGACGTGGCGCTGGCGGTGGGCGCGGAGAAGATGACTCACCCGGACTCCCAGCGTGCCTTCGACGCCATCGGCACCGCGGTGGATCTGGAGGCGCTGGCCGATCTGCAGGCCCAATTCGGTGCCGGGGGCGCACGGAAGTCGTTCTTCATGGATCTCTACGCGAACCTGACCCGCGCCTACATGGAGGCCTCCGGGGCCACCGCGGAGGATTTCGCGCAGATCGCGGTGAAGAGCCACGACCACGCGTCGCTGAACCCGAAGGCACAGTTCCGCCGGCCCGTCACGGTGACCGAGGTACTCGCCAGTCGGATGATTTCCGACCCATTGACCCTGCTGATGTGCTCACCGGTGGGCAACGGCGCCGCAGCGGTCCTGGTTGCCTCCGCGGACTACGCCCGTCACCTCGGGGTGCAGGGCGTTTCGGTGCGGGCGAGCGTGCTGCTATCCGGCACCGATCGCGCCGCGGGTGAACCCAACGCGGTGGAACGCGCCGCGCGCAGGGCCTATGACGTCGCGGGTGTCGGCCCGGCCGAGGTCGACGTGGTCGAGGTGCACGACGCCGCGGCGTCCGCGGAACTCATTGCCTACGAGGACCTGGGCCTGTGCGAACGCGGTGCGGGTCCGAAGCTCTTGGCCTCCGGGGAGACCCGACTCGGTGGTCGGCATGTGGTCAACCCCAGCGGGGGCCTGCTGTCCAGGGGCCACCCGATCGGTGCGACCGGCTGCGCGCAACTCGTCGAACTGGCCGATCAGTTGCGCGGGCGGTGCGGGGACCGGCAGGTCACCGGGGCCCGCATTGCCCTGGCGGAGAATGCGGGCGGATTCCTGTCCGCCGACAACGCCGCCACCGTGGTCACCGTGCTGTCCGTCTGAGGAGGATTTCCGTGGAGTTCAAGCAGGTCATCGGGAACCGCCGCACCATCCGCTTCTTCGAACCCCACAAGCCGGTGGAACGGGCGAAGATCCAGACCATCCTCGAGGCGGCCAACCGCTGCTCGCGTTCGGTGAACGCCGACTACGCCAAGGCCGTGGTGTGCTACCGCGACGAGATGGACCCCGAGGTGCTGCAGGCGCTGAAGACCCCAACGGCCACGGTGCAGTTCGACCTGGCCCCGGTGGCCATCTTCTGGTTCGGTGACACCGAGTTCCACGTCGGCGCGCAGGCCCGGCTCAAGGAGCTGTTCGACCTCGGGGCGCTGGCCCCCACCCACGGCTGGTCGCACAACTACGTGGACGAGGTGGCCTATCCGCAGGTGGTCAAGCCGATCGCAGACGACCCGGTGCTCGGACCCTGGATGGTCAACGTGGAGACCGGACTGGCAATGTGCCAGGCGATGTTGGCCGCGGTCGACGAGGGGTTGGGGGTGGCGCTGTCCGGCTATAACGTCGACGCGGTCAAGGAACTACTCAAGGTCCCGGACACCTGGATCCCCATGTGGGCCATGCTGGTCGGCTACTCCGCGGAGGGCGACGGCGGCGGCCAACGCCCCCGCGCGCCGCTGTCCGCGAACTACTTCGAGGGTCACGTCGGCAACCCGTTCAACGAGGACCCGGCGGTCACCGAGACGTTGCAGCAGGCCGGGATGATCCAGCCCGGTATGCACGGCCGCGAGGCGCAGCGCCGCCAGGAGCTCCGGGAACTCGCCGACCGCTTCGGACTGCCGTTGTGACCGTTGCCGAACTGAAGCAGCACGCGCGGGTGCGCACCTGGTTCGCCGGCGCGCACCACGACGAGCTACCCGAGACCGATCAGGTGCGCTACCTGGAGGCGTTGGACGGATTCCTGACCGGCGTCGGCAAGCATCCCGACGAGATGGTCGCGTTTTGCTATCTGAAAAAGAGGGCCACCGGCGAGCGATTCCTGTCGCGGCAGCGCCGCGTCGAGGTCAACGAGATGATCGACGCCTGGGTGCAGACCAACGACTGGATCGGCAAGGATGCCGTGCGGATGGCGAACGTGATTCGCGGCTTCCTCATCCATAACGGGGTGCTGATCCAAGGCCGCGCCTGGACCAGGGGTTAGGGCATGTCCTAGTTCCCGAACGAGCCGTGCCGGCCGGCGCCGCGGGCAAACTGCGCGGCGCCGCTTCGACTCTGCCCGGAGCGCAGCACCGCCAGACCGCCGATGGCCTCGTTGTCCAACGCCGCGGCGTAGTCCAGATTCGCTTGCGCATACGCGGAATCCCGGTCGGCGCGCGCACATTCCTGCGGGAACGCGGCGATCTCCCGGGCCAACTGCAGGGCGGCACCCAGCGTCTGCCCGCGGGGGACCACCCGGTCCACCAGCCCGATGCGCAACGCCTCCTGCGCGTCCACCGGGCGGCCGGTGAGGATCAGGTCCATCGCCCGGCCCTGCCCGATCAGCCGCGGTAGCCGCACCGTGCCGCCGTCGATCAACGGCACCCCCCACCGCCGGCAGAAGACCCCGAAGATGGCGTCCTCCGCGGCCACCCGTAGGTCGCACCAGATGGCCAGTTCCAGGCCACCCGCGACCGCGTAGCCCTCGACCGCGGCGATCGTGGGCTTGCCGGGGATCTGTCGGCTCGGGCCCATCGGGCCGGGCTCGCCGGGGCCGAGGGCATCCAGCGCGCCGGGCTCGCCGCCGGTCTCGGCGAAGGACTGCAGGTCGTAGCCGGCACAGAAGCAGCCCTCCCGACCGGTGAACACCGCGGCGTGCACGGCGTCGTCGGCGTCGACGGCGGCGAACGCCTCGCGCAGCCCGGCCGCGGTGGCCGGGTCGACCGCGTTGCGACGCTCAGGTCGGTTGATCGCGACGACCGCGACCGGGGGTGTGATCTCCAGCTGCACGGAATCCATGGGAGTACCCTCCCGGGCGTGCGGGACTTCGGCGAGATCGTGCGCACCGCGGCCGCGCGGCACCCGGACCGCGTCGCGGTCACCTGCCTGCGCGTCGACCAGAGCTACGCCGACCTGCACCACCGCGGCTGCCGGTTGGCGAACGCGCTCGCCGGGTTGGGCGTGCAACGCGGCGACCGGGTGGCGCTGCTCGGGGTGAACTCAGCGTGGACCGTGGAGCAGGCCGCCGGGGTGGCCATGGGCGGGTACGTCCGCGCCGCGCTCTACAGCCATCAGACCGCGGAGGTCAACGCCTACCTGGTGGACCTGGTCGACGCGGTGGCGCTGATCGTGCAGGCGCCGTACGCCGCGGAGCTGCTGGCCCGCCGGGCACAAATGCCGACGCTGCGTCACATCATCGTGTACGACGGCGAAGCGCCGCCCGGCGCGGTGGACTACGAGGAACTGCTGGCCAAGGCGGAGGACGCCGATCCGCTGGTGCGCACGCAGGCCGGCGACCCGCATGTGATCCGGTTCAGCGCGGGCACCACCGGGCGGCCCAAGGGTGTGTTGCACACCGTCGAGGCATGGTTGCGCAGCGACGACGAGTACCGCTGGGTGACCCCGCAGTTGGACGAGAACGATGTGTACCTGGCGGTCGGTCAGCTCACCCATGCGGCGGCGGTGTTTCTGTGGCCAATGTTGCAGGTCGGCGCGCGCATCGTGGTGGTGCCCAGCTTCGATCCCGCGGCGGTGTTGGCCGACATCGAACTCCAGCGGGCCACGTTCACGCTGATGGTGCCCACCATGATCCAAGCGCTGGTGAACCACCCGGACGCGCGAACGCGCGACCTGTCCAGCCTGCGCTGCCTGAACTACGCGGCCGCGCCGATCTCCGGGGCCACGGTGGCCGCGGCGCTGGAGGTGTTCGGCCCGGTGTTGTATCAGATGTACGCGCAGTCCGAGGCCTGGCCGATCACCATGCTGCTGCCGCACCAGCACCGAGACCGGCCCACCTCGGTCGGCCGGGCCACCCCGAACAACGTGCTGTTCATCGTCGACGACGACGGCAATCCGGTGCCCGCCGGGAACGTCGGAGAGATCGCGGTGCGCGGCCCGGCGCGGATGTGGGAACTGTGGAAAGAAACCGACGCCACCGCCGCCCGCACCCTGCCCGACGGCAGTTGGCTGACCCGCGACGTGGGCCGGCTGGACGACGAGGGGTTCCTGTACCTGGTCGACCGCAAGGACGACCTGATCATCTCCGGCGGCTACAACATCTGGCCCGCCCAACTGGAGCAGGCCATCACTGCGCATCCGTTGGTCGCGGACGTTTGCGTGGTGGGCGCTCCGCACGAGCGGTGGGGAGAGACTCCGGTCGCGGTGGTGGTGCCGCTGGCCGGCGCCACCATCGATGCGCAGGAGATCATCGAGTTGTCCCGGGGCGCGGCCGGGTCGGTGCACAAGGTCACTGCGGTTGAGTTCGTCGAAGCGCTGCCCCGCTCCGGATTGGGCAAGGTGCTGCGCCGCGAGGTACGGGAACGGTTCTGGGCGGATCGGTCGGAGCGGCTGGGCGGCGTGTGAGGAGGCCCCGATGAGCAACGTGACGGAGCAGACTGTGGTGCGCACGGCGGGCGCGGCTGCCGCGATGCTGCGCGCGGTGGACGACCCGAGCAGGGCGGCGGTCGGCGGCTGGAATATCGGTGAGCTGGCCGTGCACATGCTGCACGTGCTCGACTTCGAGCTCGGTCGGGCGCGACGCGAGCCGATCGCCGACGTCGCCGATTTCGACGCGCTGGGCCGGTACACCGTCAGCTACGTGGCGGACGCGCCGGTCAAGGACCCCCACCAGCTCGCCGGGCGCATCGAGGCCGCCGCAGCGGAGTACGCCGCGCTCACCGTCGGCCGGGATCCGGAGGAGCTCTACGACTGGCTGGGCGGCACCAAGCTGCCGCTGCGCACCCTGCATGGGCACGTCGTCAGCGAGCTGTCCGTGCACACCGTGGACGTGGCCAGGGCGTTGGGTCGCTCGCACACCGTGCCCGCCGACGCCGCACTGGCCGCGCTGGAGGACTTCGTGGTGCCGCTGGTCAACGCGGTGGGCGCGTCGGGTTCCTTCGGCGGGCCGACCGCGTTCGTGCACGCCGAGGCCGGTCGGGGCTTCCGGGCCTGTTATGAGGTGCGGCTGACCGGCGGCAGCGGTCCACGCCACTTCCTGATCAACGACGGTGCATTGCACATTCACGACCCGGACCCGGCCCGGCGGGTGGACTGCAAGGTCGCCGCCGACCCGGCGGTATTGCTGTTGGTGATGTGGGGCCGAGCCAGTCAGTGGCCCGCGGTGGCCCGCTTCAAGCTGCGCGCATGGGGCCGCAAGCCGTGGCTGGCGATGAAGTTGGCCTCGCTGATCCGCACCCCGTAGCTACCTGCCCGGAACTGCCCGCAGTACCGGGGTACCCACCCAATGGCACACCCGCAGTGCCAACTCGATGTCGTCGCGGTGCTCCTCCAAGGGCCGGCCCAACGCCTCCTCGGCGCGCTTGACCCGGTACTGGATGGTGTTCTTGTGCAGGTGCTGCTCGCGTGCGGTGCTGGTGAAGCTGCGGTTGCCCAGGAACAGCAACAAGGTCTCGCGCAGCCGCTCCATGCCGTCGTCGGCCGCGCCGAGCCCGCCGAGCGTGGCCTGCACCCACACCGCGAGCTGAGTGCGGTCGGCGCACATCAACGCCACCGGCCCGACCGCCGACCAGGCGGTCACCGCACGCCGTCGATGCGCGTCGGCGAACTCGGCGACCCCGCGCGCGGCGATGGCCTGACGGTGTGTCAGGGCGAAGCCGTCCGGACCGGCCGCCGGGTCGCCCAGCGCCAGGCGCATTGAACTCTCGGTGCTGCACGGCCAGCTCGGCCGGACCAGGTTCCGCTGCGGGAACCAGACGGCCACGGTGTTCGCGTGCACCGGCACCACCAGCGCTGCGCGCGGTGCGCCCAGGTGCTCGGCCAGCCGGGTGACCTCCCGCTCCAACCCCGACGCGTCGATGAGCGCGCCGTCGTCGGACCAGAACACCCCGCCCACATGCGGTCCGTCCAGCGCGTAGCCGAGGATCCGCTCGGCCTCGGCCAGGTCCACCGGACCGCCGTCCAGCACGGCCACGATCTGCGCGGCTCGGGCTGCTGCCCGGTTCTGCACCCACACATCGCGTTCGGCCTGGTAGGCCTCCATGACGTCCTCGGAGGTGCGGTCCACGTACGCGAAGGTGACCTCGGACAGCAACGTCGCGGTGGCCGCGGCGCCGTCCGCGTCCGGAGCCAGCCGAGCGATCTCGGCCATCGCCAGCTGGTGGTACTGGGCCTGGCCGACCCGATAGGCGCGCAGCAGAACGGCCATCGGGATGTTGCGCCGGGCGAGTAGCCGCGCGTAGGTCAGGGCGCCACCGGGTGCCGGGGTATCGGCGGGCAGCGGACCGTCGCGCAGGGTGCCGGTGAGTTGGTCGACGTTCTCCGCCACGCTCAGGTAGAGCGCGTCGATGAGTTCGCTGTCCTCGGCCAGGGCCGGTTCCATGGCCAGGATGCGGTCGGTCAGTGCTTTGGACACCGTCGCGGTATCCGGCACGAGCGTGGCGGCGATCGACGCCAACAGATCCGCCGGGCGAGAGTCCACCGCCGGACGCTACTGCGGATGCGCCGGCGCCCAAAAGGGGCCAGAATCGCCCGGGAGTCCATACCCGCTGCCGAGGGGCCTCGATGACGATCACCGCGAATCCGTCCGTGCGCCAGGTGCTCGCACAGGTCACTCGCGACCCGCGGTACCCGCAGGTGGCTCGCAAACCGCTGCTGTCCTGGCCGCACATTGCGGTGGTGGTCGGTGCCTACAGCGCGTTCGGCCTGGCCACCTGGGGCTACCTGACGGATCACCTTCCGTTTCTGGTGATGCTGGTGATCAACCAGGCGGCGATCTACGCCAGCTTCACCCCGTTGCACGACGCGGTGCACAACTCGGCCTCGTCCAACCAGCGATTGAACGATCTGATCGGCACGGTGTCCGCGTTCCTGTTGCTGCCCGGCATCAGCACCACCGTCTACCGGATCCTGCACATGGAGCACCACCGGTGGGTCGGCGACAAGCGCAAGGACCCGGACCTGCTGCTGGTCGAGGCGCCGCGGCCGGTGCTGCCGTTCGTGCTGATGGGCCCGGAGTGGATCTGGACCTGGTTCTACTTCACCCGGCTGTGGCGCACGCGCCCCAAGCGGGAGATTGCCCTGTTCGTGTGGGCGCTGGTCGTCTACGTCGGCCTGCAGGCCGCCTTCCTGATCTCCCCGTACCGGATGGACTTCATCCTGGTCTGGCTGATCCCGCAGAAGCTGGGCATGTTGATCCTGGCCTACACGTTCGCGCACGTGCAGCACCCGCACGACTCCAACTGGCAGAACGCGCCGTTCCAGTCCACGGTGGTGCTGCGCGGCACCGCGGTGGGCAAGGTCTACTGGCTGGGCCAGACCGACCACTGCGTCCACCACGCCCTGCCGCACATCCCGTTCCACAAGTACCAGCGCGTGTGGGACCTCGGTGGCGGCGTGCTGCGCAACCAGGGCATCCCCGTCCGCGGGCTGTTCCGCGGGCCGACGGACCTCGGCTTCCCGCGCACACCGTATGCGACGGTGCGTCAGGTGCGGGTCGTTGAGGCCCGCGCCGTGGGCACCGGAGTGCGCACGTTCGTGTTCGAGGGCGTCGATGGCCCGTTGCCGCTGTTCACCCCCGGCTCGCACGTGGACGTGCACCTGCCCAGCGGCCGGGTGCGCCAGTACTCGCTGTGCAACGCCCCGGACAGCACCTACCGGATCGCGGTGAAGGTCGACCCGAACGGGCGTGGCGGGTCGTTGGAGGTACACGAGGCGCTGACCGTGGGCACCGAGCTGACCATCTCCGAACCCCGCAACAACTTCGAGCTGGCCGATGCCGGCCGCTACCTGCTGGTGGCCGGCGGCATCGGGGCCACCCCACTGCTGTCCATGGCCCACGACCTATACGCCGCGGGAGCGGAGTTCACCCTGCATGTGGTCGCCGGGGACGCGGCGAGCGTGCCGTTCGGCGACGAGCTCGCGAGTCTGCCGTTCGCCGACCGGGTGCGCGTGCACCTGGGCCGGGCGGACTTCGACCCGGCCACCGAGCTGGGCGGCTGGGGCGGCGGGGCCGAGCTGTATCTGTGCGGCCCGAACGGCTTCATGGACTGGGTGTCCGGGCAGGCCACCGCACAGGGCTGGCCGCTGGACACCGTGCACCGCGAGTCGTTCGCCGCGCCGGTGGTGGACACCACGCACAGCGAGCCGTTCGAGGTGGAGCTGGCTCGTACCGGCATCACGTTCACCGTGCCCGCGGACAAGCAGATCCTCGACGTGCTCGCGGAGCGCGAGGTCGAGGTGCCGTGGTCCTGCTCGCAGGGTGTGTGCGGCTCCTGCATCACCTCGGTGGTGTCCGGTGACATCGAGCACCGGGACGCGGTGCTCTCGGTGCAGGACCGGGCGGCGAACACCAAGATGGCGCTGTGTGTGTCGCGCGCCAAGTGCGGGACGATCGTGCTCGATCTCTGACGGCCAGTCACACCAGTGCAGCCCGGATCGCGGCGCTCACCGGACGCGCGTCGCGGTCGCGCAGCAGGATCAGGTAGTGGTTGGTGTCCGGCACTTCTTGCACCACCAATTGGGGGGCCGCGGCGAGCGCCGCGTCCCGAATCGGCGCGGGCAGCAACGGCCGGTCCTCGTCCAGCAGACCGCGCGGCGCCCACAGCAACGTCGCCGGACACTTCAGGGCGGCCAACGAGCCCGCCGCGCTGTCGCCGTCCAACAAGTCCCGGCCGTCGGCCCGTACCGCCTCGCCGTTGACCCGGGAGCGGATGACATCCGCGTTCGGGTCGAGGTCGTAGTCGACGTAATCACTGACGTCGTCGCTCCACTTGTCGGGCCCACCCAGCGCCGGGTGCGCCTGCCAGAACTCGTGGTAGGCCGCGCGCGATTCGAACGTCATGGACAGCCGAGCCAGCGCCGGCCCGAGGATCGCCGCGAGCAGGTCGTCGGCACTGATGCCCTCCGGGCGAGGGAGCGGCGGGCCGCCGTCCACCAGCACTGCGGCGCTGACCCGGTCCGGGGCCAGGGCCGCGAATCGGGTGGTGACGTACCCGCCCATGGAGTGCCCGGCCACCACCGCGTTCGGCACGTCGCAGAAATCCAACAGTGCCAACACATCCGCGGCGTGTGCGGCCATGCCGAACGGGCCGGTGATGCCCGAGGAGGCACCGCGGCCGCGTAGGTCCGGGGCCAGCACGGTGACGTCCTCGCCGAGAGCCCGCACCACCGGGGCCCAGGAGCGGTGCGAGCCGGTGATGCCGTGCACGGCCACCACCACCGGGGCGCCCGCGCCGGGATCCGGTCCGGCCACGCCGACGTGCAGGGTGCCGCCGGCAACTCCGACATCGAGGGTGCGGTGGAACGGATGCGACATCGGCGTCTCCGTATGGGTCAGGGCCTGAGGCCGGCGGTCAAAGATGCGGCGATCTGCTCGCCCAGTTGCTCCGGGGTGGCGGGGCCGCTGGGCCGGTACCACTTGTAAGTCCAGTTGATCGCACCCAGTCCGGCGTTCACCCAGATCTTCGGCTCGACGCCGCCGAGTGCATCGGGGTGCTCCGCGAGATGCGCTCGCACGGTCTGGATGAACAGATCCTCGAACATCCTGCGCCGGGACAGCAGCGCGGGCTGCAGATCAACGGGCAACTCGTGCTCCTCCTCGAAGCAGACCTTGAGCAGCGCGGCGTTGCGGCAGGTGTAGACCACCCGCGCGGCGATCAAATCGCGGATCGCGCTCAGTGGGTCCGGTGCGGCGGCGATGACCCGGCGGGCGCCGTCCAGGCTCTCGTCCAGCACCGCGGCATAGATGTGGACGAGCAGTTTCTCCTTGCTCCCGAAGTAGTGGTACAGGGTCGGCTTGGACAGTCCGACCGCGCCCGCGATCTCGTTCATCGAGGTGGCCCGGAAGCCCTGCCTGCTGAACATGTCGATGGCCACGTCCACGATCCGCGCGCGCTGCGCGTCCGCCCGTGCCGTCGCAGTCCCGGTCATGCCCCACCCCTCGTTGCGCATGTCATCCGCAATACGGCGTTGTCCGGCGTCTGGACGCACGACAAGCGCATATTGCGCATGACATGCGTTCAGCAGGGGGCCGATTTGACGGAGATGTACCCGCGCAGTCTATTCTCGACCTACCGGTCGGTCGAGTTTCGGAGTGCCGAGATGACTTTCGAGCTGAGCCCTGAGCACGTCGCCTTCCAGGAAACCTGTCGTGCGTTCACCGATCGGGAGATTCGCCCGCTGGTGCACGAGGCGGAGACCACCGGCACGTTCCCCGTCGAGTTGATGAAGCGCCTGGGCGCGGCGGGCCTGCTCGGCCTGTGCACCCCGGAGGAGCACGGCGGTGTCGAGGGGGACAGTCTGGCGGTGGCGCTGCTGTCCGAGGAGTTGGCCCGGGCCAGCGGCGGCATTGCCATCACTCCGCTGGTCAGCGCCTACATGGCGGGCCCGCACCTGGTCCGCCACGGCAGCGCCGCGCAGCAGGCGCGCTGGCTGGCCCCGCTCGCGCACGGTGAGGCCATCTGCGCGATCGCGGTCACCGAGCCGGGCGCCGGCTCCGACGTGGCCGGCCTGGGCAGCACCGCGAAGCCGACCGCCAACGGCGGCTGGGTGCTCAACGGCCGCAAGATGTTCATCACCAACGCCGGCATCGCCGACGTGATCATCATCGCCGCACGTACCGACGTGACCGACCGCCACCACGGCGTGACGCTGTTCGTGGTGGAGAAGAACACACCCGGGCTGTCCTTCGGGGCGCCGTTGAAGAAGATGGGCTGGCACTCCTCGGACACCCGCGAGGTGCTGTTGGACGACGTGGTGGTGGGCCCGCAGGACGTGCTCGGCACGCAGGGCCGCGGCTTCCAGCAGATCATGGAGGGCTTCCAGCTGGAGCGGGTTTCCCTTGCCGCTATGGCTATCGGGCACGCCGCGGAATGTCTGGACCTGGCCCGCGCCTACGTCAGCGAGCGAGAGGTTTTCGGCGCCCCCCTGACCCAGCTGCAGACCATCCGGCACAAGATCGGCGTGATGGATCTCGAGGTGGCCGCCGCGCGGCTGATGGTGTATCAGGCCGCCACTCGGTTGGACGCCGACCACCCGGTGGCGCTGAAAACCGTCGCGCAAGCCAAGTACTTCGCCGCCGTGGTGGCCAACAAGGTCGTGGACGACGCCATGCAGTTGTTCGGCGGAGCCGGCTACCTGGAGGAGACCGGCATCTCCATGCACTACCGCGACGCGCGCATCCTGCGCATCGGTGGCGGCACGGACGAGATCCAGCTGGAGATCCTCACCAAGGGCCTGGCCCCGTGACAGCTCCCACGCTGCCGGAGATTGCGGCGTGGGCGCGGGCGGGATCGGACGGGTCGCGCTGGCCGAGCAAGATGGCGGTGCGCGACCGGTTGGCGTTGCTCTACGACCCCGGCACGTTCGTCGAGGACGGGCTGCTGGCCGCCGCGGAGGGCGACGATCGACTGCCCGCCGACGGGGTCATCTGCGGCGTGGGCCGGGTGCACGGTCGCAAGGTGGCGGTGATCGCGCACGACTTCACCGTCAAGGCCGGGTCCTGGGGCGCACGCACGTGTGAGAAGCAGATCCGGTTGCTGGAGCGGGCCGATCGCGACCTGCTGCCGGTGGTGCACCTGGTGGACAGTGCCGGTGGCCGGCTCACCGACCAGATGGGGTTCTTCCCCGGCCGACGCGGCGCCTCGGCGATTTTCCACCTACAGGTGCGGCTGTCCGGCCGGGTGCCGCAACTGTGCATCCTGCACGGCCCGTCCGCGGCCGGCGGCGCGTATCAGCCGGCGTTCTGCGACTGGGTCGGCATGGTCCAGGGCAACGGCTCGATGTACCTGGCCAGCCCCCGGGTCGCGGAGAAGGTGACCGGCGAGATCACCACGCTGGAGGAGATGGGCGGTGCGCTCATGCACGCCTCCGTTTCCGGGTGCGGTGATGAGGTGTTCGGCTCGGACATCGAGGCGCTCGGCGCGCTGCGGTTGCTGTTGTCCTACCTGCCCGACGACTTCCGTTCCGCGCCGGTGCCGGCGCCCTCCGTGCCGCCCGAGCATCGACTTGCCGAAGGCATGGTGCCGGCGGACCCCAACGCCGCCTACGACGTGCGCGACGTCATCGAGGGCGTGGTGGACAGCGGGTCGTTCTTCGAGATCAAGGCCCGTTGGGCCGAGGAGATCGTGGTCGGCCTGGCTCGGCTGGACGGCCGGGTGATCGGGATCGTGGCCAACCAGCCGAAGGTGCGCAGCGGCGCGATCTTCGTCGACTCCGCGGACAAGGCGGCGCGGTTCATCACCCTGTGCGACGCGTACAACATCCCACTGCTGTTCCTGCACGACGTGCCGGGCTTCATGGTCGGCGTCGCGGTGGAACGCGCGGGCATCATCCGGCACGGCGCCAAGATGATCGTCGCGATGTCCTCCGCCGAGGTGCCGAAGATGAGCGTGGTGTTGCGCAAGGCTTACGCGGCCGGGTACTACGCGATGTGTGCCCCGGGGTTCGCCCCACGTGCCACGCTCGGCCTGCCGACCGCCATGATCGGACCCATGGCAGCCGAGGCCTCGGTGAATGCGGTGTACGCGAACAAGATCGCCGCGATCGCCGACCCGGCGGAGCGGGCGGCGTTCATCGCGGCCCGCATCGTGGAACAACAGGCGGATATCAACCTGCTGCGGATGGGAAGTGAGTTGGTGGTGGACACGGTGGTGGAGCCGGGGGACCTGCGCGCGGAGTTGATCGCGCGCTTCGCCGACGCCGACGGCTGGACCCGCGAGGCCGGCCGGCGCCATCACCACATCAGCCCGGTCTGAGCGCCGTGACCGGCCTGTATTTCGAGGACTGCCCGGTCGGGTTCACGGTGGAACACGCCACCCGCCGCACGGTGACCGAGACGGACAACGTCCTGTTCACCACGATGACCATGAACCCGGCGCCGCTGCACCTGGACCACGACTATGCCTCGCGCACCGAGTTCGGCCGCCCGCTGGTGAACTCCATGTTCACCCTCGCGCTGGTGGTCGGGCTGTCCGTGCAGGGACTCACCCAGGGCACCGTGGTTGCCCAATTGGGCGTCAGCGAGGCGGTGTTCCCCAACCCGGTCTTCCAGGGGGACACCATCTCGGTGACCTCCGAGGTGACCATGGCCCGGGAGTCCAAGTCCCGACCGGAGGTCGGAGTGCTGGAGATCGCGCATGTCGGGGTGAACCAACGCCGTGAGGTCGTGTGCCGGTGCAAGCGCACCGTGCTGATGTATCGACGGGGGAACGGCTGAATGCGCAGCCTGCTGTTCGTCCCCGGCAACCGCGTGGAGCTGCTGGCCAAGGTCGGCCGGTCCGCGCCGGATGCCGTGGCGGTGGACCTGGAGGACGCCATCCCGGCGGACGGCAAGGACGCCGCGCGCGAGGAGGTCACCGCCGCCCTGCGCGCGGGTCGACCGGAGTTCGGCGGGCTGTTGCTGGTGCGCATCAACGCCGTGGGTAGCGAGCACCACGAGGCGGACGTGGCCGCGTGTGCGGGGTTGATCGGCGCCGGCGAGTTGGACGGCGTGGTGTTGCCCAAGTACGAAGCCGTCGCCCAACTGACCCAGCTACAGGCCGCGCTGCCGGGCGGCAGCCACATCATGGTCGGGGTGGAGAACGCCCTCGGCGTGGCTGATGCCCGCCCCCTGCTCGCCGCCGAACCCCAGTCGGTGTACTTCGGTTCCGACGACTTCGTCGCCGACCTCGGCGGGCGGCGTACGGCCGCCGGCACCGAGGTGCTGTACGCCCGCAGCGCGGTGCTGCTGGCCGCGACCCTGGCCGGGGTACCCGCCCTCGACCAGGCAGTCGTCGCGGTGCGCGACGAGGACACGTTCCGCTGCGACGCGAACGTCGGTCGGAACCTGGGCTACGGCGGCAAGATCTGCCTGCACCCCACGCAGGTGGCCATCGCGCATGAGGTGTTCACCCCGGACGCCGCGGCGGTGGCGCACGCGCACGCGGTACTGGCCGCCGCCACCCACGGCGTGGGCATGGTCGACGGGGTGATGGTCGACGCGGTGCACGTGCGCATGGCCCGTGACGTGCTGAGCCGGGCCGGGGAACTGCGATGAGGCTGACCGACGAGCCCGGCCGACCGCTGCGCTCGGTGCTGGTCGCCAACCGCGGCGAGATCGCGGTGCGCATCCTGCGGGCCGCCGCGGATGCCGGGATGCGCGGCGTGGCCATCCACACCCCGCCCGATGCCGGCGCCCTGCACGTGCGCCGCGCCGTGGAGTCGGTCGCGATCGAGGACTACCTGGACATCGACGCGGTGGTCGACTCCGCGCTGCGGGCCGGCGTCGAGGCAGTGCACCCCGGCTACGGCTTTCTCGCCGAGAACGCCGAGGCCGCCGCCGCGGTGACCGCCGCGGGTTTGGTGTGGATCGGCCCCCCGGCGCCGGTGATTGCCGCTCTGGGCGACAAACTGACGGCCCGTCGGATCGCCCGGTCCGTCGGGGCGCCGCTCACCGCGGGCACCGATGCCATTGACGACATCGCTGCGGTGGAAAACTTCGTCGCCGAGCACGGGCTGCCCGTGCTGCTGAAAGCCGCGTTCGGCGGCGGCGGGCGCGGGATGCGCGTGGTGCGCGAGGCGGCCGCTATTTCGGAGGCGTTCGCCGCGGCGAGCCGGGAGGCGGCAGCCGCGTTCGGTCGCGGCACCGTCTACGTGGAGCGACTGCTGGAGGGTGCCCGGCACGTCGAGGTGCAGGTGCTCGCCGACGACCACGGCACCGTGCTGGTCATCGGCCTGCGGGACTGCTCGGTGCAGCGGCGCAACCAGAAACTGGTCGAAGAAGCACCGGCCCCGTCGTTGCCGGACGGCGTTCGGGATCGCCTGGTCTCCTCCGCGCGGGCCATCTGTGTGGCCGCGGGCTACCGCGGTGCGGGCACGGTGGAGTACCTGGTCGGCCCCCACGGTGAGGTGTCCTTCCTCGAGGTGAACACCCGGCTGCAGGTGGAGCACCCGGTCACCGAGGAGACCACCGGCGTGGACCTGGTCGCCGAGCAGTTCCGGATCGCCGCGGGTGCCCGGTTGGTGTCGGCGCAGGACCCGGTCTCGCACGGCCACGCCATCGAGTTCCGCCTGGTCGCGGAGGACCCGCATGCCGGCTTCGTCCCCGCCCCCGGCACGGTCACCGCGCTGCGGTTGCCCAGCGGTCCGGGGGTGCGCTGGGACGGGGGAGTGGAGGCCGGGGACACGGTCGAGGGCCGCTACGACTCCATGTTCGGCAAGCTGATCGTGTCCGGTCCGGACCGGCCGAGCGCGCTGCGCCGGGCCCGTCGGGCGCTGGCCGAGTTCGAGGTGGCGGGGGTGCCCACGCCGATCGCCTTCTACCGCTGGCTACTGGACCACCCGGGTTTCGCCGGCCCGGACTTCGCGGTGCACAACCGCTGGGTCGAGGCGGTCATTGCCGACCTGCCCAAACCCGAGGTCCCGCTCGATCGCATCGTCGTCCGCGTCGGCCGGCGCAGCATGCCGGTCGACCTGCCCGGTCTGGCCACCCTCGGCGAGCGTGCCGCCGAGGTCGCGGCCACCCTGCGCGGGGCCGGTGACGCCGGCCCCGCCGATTCGTTGGTGCTGGCCCCGATGCAGGGCACCATCGTCAGCGTCGCGGTCAAGGAGGGTGACGTCGTCGCCCCGGGCGACCTGATCGCGGTGCTCGAAGCGATGAAGATGCAGAACCCGGTCACCGCGGCCGTGGCGGGGACCATCACCGACCTCCGCGTCAGCGTCGGCGACACTGTCACTCACCGCCAACACCTGTGCGAAGTCCTCGAGCAGGTCTAGCCCAGGGCCGCCTCGATCAGCCAGCCGACGTCGGCGGCGGTCTGCTCCGGGGTGCCGCTCGGCTGCATCATGTGACTGAGCGTCAGGCGGACCAGGTTCTCGATGATCATGGCCAGCCGGTCGGCGGTAACCGGGATGGGGTAGCCGTGCTCGGTGATCACCGTGCCGAGGAAGCCGGTGGCGTTGGCGATGAGGTCGGCGGAGTCGGTGGTGAGCAGGGGGAGCAGGTCGCTGCCGCCGGTGTGCGCCGATTCGAAAATGGCGTGCACCAACGGGTTGGCCACCGAGGTCTCCAACGCGCCGCGGCAGGCGGCCTGCAGCGCCGGGCCGAGCTCGGATTGCGCGGTCATCCGGTCGCGCACGATCTCCAGGAACCGGGCCAGCTCGCGGTCCACCAGCGCCTGGGCGATCTGTGGCTTGGAGCCGAGTTCGTTGTAGACGGTCTGCCGGCTGACCCCGACCACCTCGGCGATCTTCGCCATGGTGACCGCGGTCCATCCGGACTCGGTGGTGATCGCCGCGGCCGCGTCCAGCAACCGCTCGTGCAGCAGCGTCGCCACGGTTTGGTGGAAGTCCGGTTGCGCGGCGGTCATGCCGGGGTGACCTCGACCATCGCGAAGTCGGCCTTCGCGGCGCCGCAGTCCGGGCAGGACCAGTCGTCGGAGAGGTCCTCCCAACGGGTGCCCGGCGCGATGCCCTCCTCGGGCCAGCCCTCGGCCTCGTCGTACTCGAACCCGCACACCGCGCAACGCCAGATCTTCACGAGCCGACCTCCTGGAAGTCCTGTGCCTCGCGCACGCCGCAGTCGGGGCAGCACCAGTCGGGATCGATCGCGCTCAGCGGCGTCCCCGGCTTCCAGCCCTCCCGGACAGCGCCTTTCTCCTCGTCGTAGACGTAACCACATCCGGGGCAGCGGAACTTCATCCGATGCTCGCTGCGGCCGTCGTGGCGTAGCGGCGCAGCAGCTGCTCGCGCTTGCGTGGCTGCAGGTTCGCCAGCGTGACGTCGCCGTTGTAGTGGGCCAGCACCCGGTGGTCCATCACCCGGCGCCACAAGGGCGGGACGGTGGCCAGCAGGATCATCCCGGCGTACCCGGTGGGTAGCACCGGGGCGGACTCGAAGTCGCGCAGTGCCTGATAGCGCCGGGTCGGGTTGGCGTGGTGATCACTGTGCCGCTGCAGGTGGTAGAGCAGCACGTTCGTGCCGATGTTGTTCGAGTTCCACGAGTGCCGCGGCGCCACCCGCTCGTAGCGGCCGGAGGCGGTGCGCCCGCGCAGCATGCCGTAATGCTCGAGATAGTTGACGACCTCCAACAGCCAGAAGCCGAACACGGCCTGCGCCAGCAGGTAAGGCAGGATCCCCGGCCCGAAGGCAACCGTGACGCCGACCCAGAGCACCAGCGACATGGCCCAGGCGTTGAGCACGTCGTTGGTGGGGGAGAACGTGCGCTGCCGGCAGCGAGCCAACCGCTCGCGCTCCAGGTGCCACGCGCTGCGCACGCCGCCGGCCACGCTCCGCGGCAGGAACGCCCACAGGCTCTCGCCCAACCGCGAGCTGGCCGGGTCCTCGGGCGTCGCCACCCGCACGTGGTGCCCGCGGTTGTGCTCGATGAAGAAGTGGCCGTACCAGCTCTGGGCGAGGGCGACGCGGGCATACCAGCGCTCGTGCTCCTCCTTCTTGTGCCCGAGTTCGTGCGCGGTGTTGATGGCAACGCCACCGACCACACCGAGGCTGGACGCGATGCCGATCTTGTCGACCACGGACAACGAGCCGCGGCTCAGCATCCAGGCGCCCCAGACGAACACGGCGACCTGGAACGGCAGATAGAGGTAGGTCAGCCAGCGGTAGTAGCGATCCGCCTCCAGCGACGGGACCATCTCCTCCGGTGGGTTGTTCGGATCGGTCGGCACGATGACATCGGCCAGCGGCACCACGACGAACAGGAACAACGGCCCGGAGAACCAGAACACGCTCCACCCGGTGGCGGCGACCAGCCCCCAACCGAGCAGCGGCAGGCCGGGGATCAACGCCCCGAGCAGCCACAGGTACCGCTTGCCGTCCCGCCACGCCAGGCTCGCGTTCGGCGCGGGGATTGTCGTTGCACTCACCGCAGGCTCCCTTCTGGTCGACTTGACACAAAAGTACAAGATGTCAAGTAACTTTACAAGAGCTATGTGAATGTAAACCGGCGGGCCCGTCTAGGTTTGACAGGATCCGGCGGATCGCGGAGGTTCTGGCATGAGTGAGCGCGCGGTGCGCACCCCCGAGGTGTCCGACGAGGACTTCGAGGCCATCCGGCTGCTGGTCCGGGACTTCGTGCGCAACCGGGTGATGCCGCGCGAGCAAGAGATCATGGACACCGACGCGGTACCCGAGGACCTGCGCAAGCAGGCTGCGGAGATGGGCCTGTTCGGCTACACGATTCCGGAGCAGTGGGGCGGGCTCGGGCTGGACGTGGTGCAGGACGCCGAGCTGGCCATGGAGCTGGGCTACAGCTCCGTCGCCGTACGTTCCATGTTCGGCACCAACAACGGCATCGCCGGGAAGGTACTGGTCAATTTCGGTACCCCGGAACAGAAGGGTGCCTGGTTGGCCCGGCTGGCCTCCGGTGATGTGGTCGCCTCCTTCGCGCTCACCGAACCCGGCGCCGGCTCCAACCCGGCCGGGCTGCGCACCCGTGCCCAACGCGACGGCGACGACTGGGTGATCAACGGGCAGAAGCGGTTCATCACCAACGCGCCGCTGGCCGGGCTGTTCGTGGTGTTCGCCCGCACTCGACCGGCCGACGAGACCGGCACCGGCATCGCGGTGTTCCTGGTGCCCGCCGATACGCCCGGCGTCGAGGTCGGGCCCAAGGACAAGAAGATGGGACAGGAGGGCGCCTGGACCGCGGATGTCTCGTTCACCGACGTACGGGTGCCCGCAGGTGCACTGGTCGGCGCCGACGAGGAGGCCGGCTACCGCGCCGCGATGACCTCACTGGCCGCCGGCCGCATTCACGTGGCCGCCTTCGCCGTGGGCATCGCGCAGCGGGCGCTGGACGAATCTGTCGGCTACGCCGCGGTGGCCACCCAAGGTGGCGTCCCGATCGGGGATTTCCAGTTGGTGCAGGCGATGATCGCCGACCAGCAGACCGGGGTGATGGCCGGGCGCGCGATGGTCCGCGAGGCGGCCCGGGCGTACGCCGACGGCTCGGACACCCGCATCGGCCCCTCGGCGGCGAAGTTGTTCTGCACCGAGATGGTGGGCAAGGTCGCCGACCTGGCCGTGCAGGTGCACGGGGGTAGCGGGTACATGCGCGACGTGCCGGTGGAGCGCATCTACCGCGAGGTTAGGTTGTTGCGGCTCTACGAGGGCACCAGCGAGATCCAGCGGTTGATCATCGGCGGCGGGCTGGTGCGCGCGGCGCAGCGGCGCGCCCGCGGCTGAGGCAAGGAGTGGACATGGGACAGCCGTTGTTGGCCGGCCGCACGGCCGTGGTCACCGGCGCCGCGCAGGGCATCGGCTACGCCATCGCGGAGTTGTTCGCGGCCGAGGGCGCCCGGGTGGTGCTCGGCGACCTCAACGGCGATGCAGTGGAGTTGGCCGCCAAGCAACTCGGTGGCCCCGAGGTGGCCCGCGGGCTGCGCTGTGACGTGACGCAGTCCGCCGAGGTCGACGCGTTGGTGGCCGCCGCGGTCGAGGCCTTCGGATCGGTGGACGTGATGGTGAACAACGCGGGCATCACCCGCGACGCCACCATGCGCACGATGACCGAGGAGCAGTTCGACCAGGTCATCGACGTGCACCTGAAGGGCACCTGGAACGGCACCCGAGCCGCGTCGGCGATCATGCGCCGGCAGCAGCGCGGCGCGATCGTGAACATCTCCTCGATGTCCGGCAAGGTCGGCATGGTCGGGCAGACCAACTACTCCGCGGCCAAGGCCGGGATCGTCGGGTTGTCCAAGGCCGCGGCCAAGGAGATGGCGCACCACGGGGTGCGGGTCAACGTCATCCAACCCGGCCTGATCCGCTCGGCGATGACCGAGGCGCTGCCCCAGCACATCTGGGACCAAAAGGTTTCCGAGATTCCCCTGCAACGGGTGGGGGAGCCCAGCGACATCGCGTCGGTGGCGCTGTTCCTGGCCAGCGATCTGTCGTCGTACATGACCGGCACCGTGCTCGAGGTGTCCGGCGGACGGTTCATGTGAGAAGGAGTGTTCGGCGTGCGTGATGTGGTGATCTGCGAGCCGGTGCGTACGCCGATCGGGCGCTTCGGTGGTTCGTTCAAATCCCTGACCGCGGCTTCGTTGGGCGAGATCGTGTTGCGCGGTCTGCTCGAGCGCACCGGAGTGGATCCGGCCGCGATTGACGACGTGGTGCTCGGGCACTGCTATCCGAGCGCCGAGGCGCCGGCCATCGGCCGGGTCGTCGCGTTGGACGCCGGGCTGCCGATCACCGTCCCCGGCATGCAGCTCGACCGCCGCTGCGGCTCGGGCCTGCAGTCCGTGCTGCAGGCCGGCATGCAGGTGGCCACCGGTGTCAACGACGTGGTGGTGGCCGGCGGCGCGGAGAGCATGAGCAACGCGATTTTCTACGCCACCGACATGCGGTGGGGCGTGAGGACTCCGGCGGTCAGTCTGCACGACGCCCTGGCCCGCGGGCGGGCCACGGCGGGCGGGCGTGATTACCCCGTCCCCGGCGGCATGTTGGAGACCGCGGAGAACCTGCGTCGGGAGTACCGCATCCCCCGCGCGGAACAGGACGAACTCGCGGTGCGCTCACACCAGCGCGCCGTGGCCGCGCAGCAATCCGGGGTGTTCGACGAGGAGATCGTGCCCGTGCCCGTGCCCGGCAAGGGCGGCCCGACGGTGGTCACCCTCGACGAGCACCCGCGGGCGGACACGACGACGGAATCACTGGCCAAGTTGCGTCCGGTACTGGGCAAACAGGACCCCGAGGCCACCGTGACCGCAGGCAATGCCAGCGGGCAGAACGACGCCGCGGCCGTGTGCCTGGTCACCCACCCGCAGCGGGCCGTGGAACTCGGGCTGCGCCCGTTGGTGCGGCTGGTGTCCTGGGGCGTCGGCGGCGTGGAGCCGTCCCGGATGGGCATCGGCCCGGTGCCGGCCACCGCGGCGGCGTTGGACCGCGCCGGGTTGAAACTCGCCGACATCGACCTGATCGAACTCAATGAAGCGTTTGCCGCGCAGGTGCTCGCCGTCACTCGGGAGTGGGGACTGGCGGCGAGCGACTTCGACCGGCTCAACGTGCACGGCTCGGGCATCTCGCTGGGCCACCCGGTGGGCGCCACCGGCACCCGGATCCTGACCACGCTGGCCCGGGAAATGGCGCGCCGCGAGGTCCGCTACGGACTGGAAACCATGTGCATCGGCGGCGGACAGGGCCTGGCGGCAATCTTCGAGCGTGTGTGATGCACGCCTTCGCCTCGCTGGAGGAAGTGGCGGAGGCGGTGGGCCACACGTTCGGGCCCACCGAGGGGTTCATGGTTGACCAGGACTGCATCGCCGGGTTCGCCGGCGCCACGCAGGACAATCAGTGGATCCACGTCGATGTGGCCCGGGCGGCGGATGGCCCGTTCGGGACCACGATCGCGCACGGCTTCCTGACGTTGTCGCTGATCCCATACTTCGCCCAGCAGTTGTACTCGCTGGATTTCGCCACAGCCCGAATCAACTACGGCCTGAACAAGGTCCGGTTCCCCTCGATCGTGCCGGTGGGATCAGCGCTGCACGGCTCGGCAACGGTGCTCGACCTGACCCGGCAACAGACCGGCTCGTTGCTGACCATGCGCTATGTGGTGCAGGTGGCGGGTGCGGCCAAGCCGGCGTGCATCGCGGAAACGTTGACCTTCCTGCCGCGGTAGGCACGCACTCGCCGCGCACTGCAAAGCCACTGCAACCCGGCCGGCGCACGGTAGCCGCGGACTGAGGAGGAACGAATGGCTGCTGCGGTGGACCGGTTCCTGGCGGCGGTGGAGAACGCCACGATTCCCGACTGCGACGTGTGGTCCATCGACGCGGTACTGGATGCCACCGTGCCGAATTGGCGTTTCCACCGTCGCGGTCCCGCGGAGATCCGCCGCGAGTACGCGCGCTGGTTCGCCGACAAGGGCACCTTCGAGGACCTGCGACGCTGGCCGATCGACGGCGGCGAGGTGGTCGGCTACCTGCTGTCCTGGACCGAGCAGGGCATGCCGCATGCGGCGCACCATTTGCACGTGCTGGCTATCGACGGTGGTCGGATCGCGCGGGACACGGTCATCTGCGGCGGCCGCTGGCCGGCGGCGCTGCTGGCCGAGATGGAAGCCGCGGACGACTGAGTCGAACGGCGACCCTCAGCAGGCGCCGCGCCGCCACTGCGCGGCCTGCTGAGCGACGTGCGCCAACGCCAGCGCACTGCGCTCGCCACAGTCGGCCGCCAGTCGGCGGCCCGAGGCCTCTGCCCGATCGACCCAGTCGGTAACGCGGAGATCGGCGCCGGCATCACCGACCCACCACCATGCCTCAATGGCCACCGTGCGTTCGATCTCGGCGAGGTCGGCAGCGATCTTGTCGAGGTCGATCGGCACACCCAGTCGGCGCCGGGCCCGGGCCGCGAGCAGCCGCGCCGGTGCGGCGTATCGCGGCACCCCGAGCGCTTCGGCATGCTCGGCCAATTTTCCGGCCAGGTCGGCCGCCTGCTCGAACGAATCGGTCAGCAACGCCAACCGGGCGCGGAGCAACCGCGACTTCAACGCCAAGCGCCAGCCGAACACCAGGGTCGCCGTGGCCTGCGCATCCGCCCGCCGCAACCACGCCGCGGCGCCGTCGGGATCCCCGGCGGTGAGCCGTTCGTCGGCGAGGTCCTGCAGGGCCGCGATCTGCACGTCGGCGGTCCGTTCCGATTCGACCAGGGCCAGTGCCGTTCGGTGCGCTTCGACGCCCTCGTCGATCGCGCCGATGTTGCGCAGCACCCAGCCGGAGAAGTTCACCCCACGGCCGCCGAACCGCGGCATGTCGCGCCGCTCCACCTCCTCGGTGTACCGGGCCAACGCCGCCAAGGCCTCGGCCGGGCGCCCGGCCAGGGCCTGCGCGTGCCCACTGAACAACAGCGCGTGCAACGTCGCCGCGGTGTGCTCCACGGCGCCGTGCGAGGCCGCCGGCCGCATCAGCGTCAGCGCCTCGTCGACGCGGCTCTGATGGGCCCTCAGAATGCCGAGCCAGGCCGAGGCGGTGATCCGGTCCCGCCCCGTCGCGGCGGCCAGCGCAGCGATCAGCCGGTGCTCTGCCTCGCCCAGTTCACCGCGGGCGTGCAGGGTCCGACCCCCGACCATCAGACAACGCACCCGTACCGCCGGGTCGGCCGCGGTCAGCTCACCGGCGCGGGCGTAGGAGATCGCGAGGTCGAAATCGCGGTCGAAATACGCCGCCCAGGCGCCGACCTCCTGCGCGTCGATGCCATCGGCCTGCGCCGCCTCGACGTCCGCCAGCGCGTCGGCGTAGCGGCCCCGCCGGGTCCGCACGTGGGCCCGCGCCCGCCGCGCCTCACCGTGCGGGTGCAACTGCAGCGCCTCGTCCAACAACCGTTCGGCCGTGGCGTGGTCGAATCGCTCCCCGGCCCGCGATGCGGCCACCACCAACGAGCGCGCAGCCAACGGTCGGTCGCCGCCCAGCCGCGCGTGCTCGGCCAACGTCAGCGGGTCGGCGTCCGGGCGCCCGGCCATTGCTCGCCCGGCCTCCCGGTGCAGCAGCGCGACCCGGCCCGCTGTCGCGTCGGCGGTCAGCGCCCCCCGCACCAACTCGTGTCGGAACCGGAACTGCCCGCCATCCTCGATCAGCAGTCCCCGCCGGGCCGCGAGCTCGGCATGGTCCAGCATGGTCAGCGAGCTCGACCCGAGGATCGTGGCCAACAGGTCGACGTCCAGGCGCGGGCCGAGCACCGCGGCCGCGCGCAGTGCATCACCGGCCGGGCCCAGTTCCGCGCAGCGCGCCGACACTGCCACGACCAGCGAGGCGGGTACTTCGCCGGGCGGTGCGGCCATCAGCTCGGACAGGAACAACGGGTGGCCGCCGGAGCGGGCGTGCAGTTCCTCGGCCCGCGCGACACCCACCAGTTGGGCGGTCGCGTCCGCGTCGAACGGACCGAGCTCGATTGTCGCGGTAGCGGGCAACTCCTCGCCCTCGCCGGTACGGGCAGCGGCCACCACCAACAACCCCAACCGCCGACGCACCAGGAACCGCAACCAGTCCGCGAGCGCCGATCCCGCCAGGTGCACGTCATCGAGAACCAGCAGCACCCGGCCCCGGGCGGGCAGCCGGGCGAGCACGCCGGCCAACGCGGTGTACAGCACCGCCGGACCGACCTCTCGGTTGGCCAACAGCGGTTCCGTCGAGGCCCCGCCCAGCGTCGGGTCCAGCATTGGCGAGAGCATCGACTGATCCGACCCGAGTGCCTCCGCAGCCCGGGCCGGGGGCAGCCGGCGCAGCTCTTCGCCCAGCGCGACCAGCACCGCGTCCAGCGGAGCCGACCGTTCCAACCGGCCACACGCCGCGGCCAGCACCGCGTCACCCGCGGCCCGCCGACGGGTCACGAAGGCTTGCAGCAGGGTGGTCTTGCCGATTCCCGCTTCGCCGATCACCGTCACCAGCTCGGTGTCCGCAGTGCCGCGGGCTGCCAACTCGTCCAGCCGCGCCAACTCCGCCCGTCGGCCGACCGGCACCGCGCGCTCGCTCCGGCCGGTGGTTGGGGTGGCGGCCTGTTCGCCGCGCAGGATTGCCACGTGCAGTGCGGCGGTCTCCGCGGCCGGCTCCGCACCCAACTCATCGACCAACCGGTCGCGCAGCCGTGCGTACGCAGCCAACGCCTCACCCGGCCGACGGGCCGCCATCTGAGCCCGCATCAGCAGCCGCACGGCATGCTCGTCGAACGGCTCCGCCGCCACGTCCGCGTCCAGGATCGCTACGGCGTCCAGACCGTGCCCGGCCGCGACCAGTGCGCCGGCCGCCGTTTGTCGGGCCCGTCGCACGGTGCGCTGCACCGCGGCCACCTCTGTCTGCGCCCAGTTGCCCGGCAGATCGAGCGTTGTGGGTCGGCCGCGGACCAGCGCCAGCGCGATCCGGGCGGTGGCCACCGCGCCGGCCGGGTTGCCCGCCGCGGCCCGTCTCTCGGTTTCCGCGACCACGGCGTCCAGCTCGTCGAGGTCGAGCCAGTCGTAGGCCAACCGGTAGCTGCCGTCGCCGTGCTGCACCCGGTCGGTGCCGATGCGGCGGCGGATGCGACTTGCCAGCACCGCGACCTGGTCGCTCGGGTTCGTCGGCGGTGTCGTCGGCCACAGCGCTTCGACGATGACGTCGGTTCGCACCCCCACCCCGCGACCCAGGGCGAGCAGGGCAAGTAGCTGGCGGGCCTTGCGGCTGCCGAGATCGGCGAGATCGACGCCGTCGACAGCGAAGGCCCCCAGTAGCCGCACGGTCAGCGTCGCCACGAGCCAGATCCAACCGCCGCCGGCACCCAACGCGCCACTGATCTGCAAGCCGGCTGCAAACCCGTAGGGCCACGCTCGTCGATGTCACCCGAACATTGACCCGAGGAGCACACCATGAGCACCGCCGAGCAGCGCAACTTCTCCACTCCCGACGAGACGCGCGCCTTCGAACGCGGCGCGTTGGACCTGATGAAGATCGCGGGCAGCGAAATCGGTCGACTCACCCTGCAGCCGGGCTGGCGCTGGTCGGACCACGTCAAGCCGCTCGCGGGCACCGAGCTGTGCGAGGCCCCGCACTTCCAGTACCACGTCCAGGGCACGCTGCGGATCCGGATGCACGACGGCAGCGAGTTCGATGCCGTGGCCGGCGACGTCACCGCTTTGCCGCACGGACACGACGCCTGGGTGGTGGGTGAGGAGCCCGTCGTGGTCGTGGATTGGTGGGGCGCGAGCAATTACGCGAAATGAGCGGTAACAGTCCGCCTTCGGCGAACGCCCGGCGCATCCCGATCAGCCGGCGAACGCTGCGGTGATCTTGCGCGCGGAGGGATCGGCCAGCGGCGGCAGCGTGTACAGGCTGATCCGGTCGCACAGGCCGTCGTAGCGTTCCCGGGCCTTGCGTGCCGCCTCCTCCCAGGTGTCCGCGACCACGGCGAACTCGGGCACCAACTCGTCGGGCACCGCGCGCAGCAAACCCGCCTGGTCGCCGTTGGCCATCAGTTCATGCAGCCGGTCGTTGAGCGCCCCGTAGCCGTGCAGTTCCAACGGCGGGCGGTAGGTCCGGGTGGAGCCGTAGAAGGCCAACTGAGTACGGATGTATTCATCCATCCGCCGGCCCTCCTCGCCCTGCCCGACCAGGGTGAGTACCTGCGCGCTGACCGTGAAATCTGCCCGATCGCGGCCCGCCCTGCACAGACCTGCGTCTATCTCCGGCAGGGCCACCTCGCGCAGGTACCGGGCGCTGTGGAACGGGTGGATGTGCACCCCGTCCGCCACCTCGCCGGACATGCGCAACGCGACGGGGTTGACCGCCGCGAGGTAGGTGGGCGGCGGCGCGAACTGGATCGGGCCGGGGTTGAAGAAGTCGGGCAGCATGTCCAGGCGGTAGTGCTCGCCGCGGAATTTGAGCGGTGCATCGCCCTGGAAGGCGGCGTACATCTGACGCAACGCCAGAACCTGTTCGCGCAGCTTGGCCAATGGCGTGGCGAACGGCACCGAGAAGCGCCGCTCGTTGTGCCGTTTCACCTGCGTGCCCAGGCCCAGAATGAAGCGGCCGCGGCTGGCCCGCTGCAGTTCCCAGGCGGTCAGGGCGGTGACCATTGGGCTGCGCACGAACGCCAGCGCGACCGCCGTGCCGATGTCGATGCGGCTGGTCGCCTGCGCGGCGGTGGCGCACGACAGAAAGGGATTGCCGGCGACCTCGGTGGTCCACGCGCCGTCGAAGCCGGCGTCCTCGGCCAGCCGCACCGTGGTGGCCGCATCCTCCAGAACCGGGTTCACCAGCAACAGGTCGAGCTTCACGTGAGCGACCTCCGCCTCAGACCGGGTAGATGCCGTTGCGGCGCTCGGCCGGAAGGGCCGGCCGGCGGGAGTAGGCGGTGAACCGGACGATGAGGTCGTCGCGCAACCGGGCACCGGACACGACTTCCTCGACGGAGTTCTCCGAGGCGACCCGGAACACATCGATGTTCGCCTCGTACTCGACCCGTTTGGCGTCGATGAACGCGGCGCGCTCCACTTCGTCCTCGATAGCCACGATCCGGTTGTAGTGGATCGCGTTGACGGCCGCGGCCGGCCCCATCAGCGCCGGCTTCGCGGTGGCCAGCGCCAACACGGCGTCCGGCGCCGTCGGGCTGCCGGACATGGCCAGATAGCCGCCGCCGTAGGCCTTTCGGACCAGCACCGAGATGCGGGGGACCCGGGCCTGGCAGACGGCGAAGAGCATCTTGGCACCGTGCCGGATGATCCCCTGGCGCTCCACCTCGGCCCCGACCATGTAGCCGGCGTTGTCGCACAGGAACAGTAGGGGCACGTTGAACGCGTTGCAGATCCAGATGAAGCGCGCCGCCTTGTCCGAGGAATCGGCGAACAGCACGCCGGCCTTGTGCAGCGACTGGTTGGCGAGGATGCCCACCGAACGCCCGCCCAGGCGGGCGAATCCGCAGACAAGTTCGCGGGCGAACAGTTCCTTGTAGGGGAAGAACGTGCCCTCATCGACGATCGCGTCGATGAGCTCCTCGACGTCGAAGGGCACCGCTTCGTGGGTCGGCACGATCTCCTCGATCGACCGGCCCGCGGTGGCCGGCCACCCGGTGACCGCCGGCGGTTGCTGCTCCCAGGAGGACGGTAGGTAGGACAGCCAGACGCGCAGCGCCGCGATCGCCTCGGCGTCGCTGTCCACCAGCATGTCGCCGAGCCCCGAGTCGCGGCAGTGCATCTCCGCGCCGCCCATCTCCTCCATGCTCACCTGCTCCCCGGTGACCATCTCGGCCAGTCGGGGCGACCCGATGTACGCGGTGGCATGACCGCGCACCATCACCACGAAGTCGCACAGCCCCGGCACATAGGCCGAACCGGCGGGCGATGGGCCGAACAGCGCGCAGACCTGGGGCACCCGCCCGGAGAACTGCACCAGGTTGTAGAAGATGTTGCCCCACGCGTGCCGGCCGGCGTAGCTGTCGAACTGCTCGTCGATGCGGGCCCCGGCCGCGTCGACCAGATACAGGATCGGGACGCCGATGGCGTCGGCCCGCTGTTGCAGGTGGGTGATCTTCTCGAAGGTGCGCCGCCCCCAGGTGCCCGCTTTCACCGTGTAGTCGTTGGCGATCACCGCCACCGGCCGTCCGTCGACGTGGCCCATGCAGGTGACCACCGCGTCGCCGGCCAGTCCCTCCTCGGACCGGGCGAGCAGGCCGTCCTCGAAGTACGGCTCGTCGTCGAGCAGCAGGGCGAGGCGATCACGCACCAGCAGTCGCCCCGCGGCCACGTGCTTGGCGCGGGCCGTTTCCGACCCGCCGAGGCGGGCCGTCGCGAGCCGATCGGCCAGTTCCGCGTGGACGTCGCGTTCGGTGGTCACCGCGCCTCCTCGGTGGTGTCGCCGTCGCCGATCAGCACGACGACCTCGTCGGCGCGCACCGCCTGCCCTGGCGTCACGGCAACCTCGAGCACGGTGCCGGCGCGTTCGGCGGTGAGCGTCGACTCCATCTTCATTGCCTCGATCACGCACACCGGTTGGTCGACCACCACCCGGTCACCGACCTCCACCAGCACCTTGACGATGCGCCCTTGCATGGGGCTGATGACGGTGCCCGAGGACCCGCGTGAGCCGGCGGACTTGGTCCCACGCCGTCCGCTCGGCGGCGCACTCGCCGCCACACCGCGCTGCGCTGCGGCCTCGACGGCGTTGGTGAAACGGGGCACGGTGTACCACCGTCCGCCCACCTCAACCTCGGCGGCGGGGCACGGTGGGCCGGCCGCCGGTGCGGCCTGCGGGACGACGACGCCGGCCAGGTCGAGCCGCTCCTCGACCCAGCGGGTGGAATGCCGCGCGGCGCGAAAGTCGGCGTGGGCGAGGATCGCGAGATGGGCGGGGATGGTGGTGGCGATGCCCTGGATCTTCGTCTCACCCAGCGCCCGGACCATGCGCGCGATGGCCGTTGTGCGGTCTGCTCCGCACACCACCAGCTTGCCCACCAGGTTGTCGTAGAACGGTGGGACCTCGTCGCCCGCCTGGTAACCCGCGTCCCACCGCACACCGGGCCCACCGGCCGCGACCAGTGCGGTGATCGTGCCGGGGGAGGGCAGGAACCTTCCCCCGGTGGGGTCTTCGGCGTTGATCCGGCACTCGATGGCGTGCCCTCGACAGGCGACTTCGGCCTGGGTGAGGCGCAACGGTTCCCCGGCCGCCACCCGCAACTGCTCGACCACCAGGTCGATGCCGGTGGTCAGCTCGGTGACCGGGTGCTCGACCTGCAACCGGGTGTTCATCTCGAGAAACCAGAAATCCCCGGGCGGGTCGTAGAGGAACTCCACCGTCCCTGCGTTGATGTAGCCGCATGCCCGGGCCACCCGCACGGCCGCCTCGCCCATGGCCCGGCGCAGGTCGTCGGGGAAGTCCGGGGCCGGCGCCTCCTCCACCAACTTCTGGTGGCGGCGCTGGGCCGAGCAGTCGCGCTCGCCCAACCACAGGTAGTTGCCGTGCGCGTCGGCGAGGATCTGCATCTCGACGTGGCGCGGCCAGGTCAGGTACTTCTCGACGTAGCATTCGGCCCGCCCGAAACCCGCCAGCGCCTCCGAGCGCGCGGATTTGAAGGCGGCGGGCACCTCCTCGGGGGAACGCACCACCCGAATTCCCCGGCCACCCCCGCCGAAGGCCGCCTTGATCGCCACCGGCCAGCCGCACTGCTCACCGAAGGCGACGACCTGGTCGGCGCAGGTCAAGACCTCGGTGGTGCCCGGCACGCCGGCCACGCCGGCCTTCTCCGCGGCGATGCGGGAGGACACCTTGTCGCCCATGATCTCGATGGCCGCGGGCGGCGGCCCGACGAACACGACTCCGGCGGCGGTGATCGCCCGGGCGAAATCGGCGTTCTCCGAGAAGAACCCGTAGCCGGGATGCAGGGCCTCGGCGCCGGACCGCGCCAGCGCATCCAGCACGGCCGCGGTGTTCAGGTAGGACTCGGCCGCGGTCTGTCCACCCAGGGCATACCGTTCGTCGGCCAGTCGCACGTGCAGAGAATCGGCATCCACGTCGGAATGGACGGCCACGGTGGCGATACCGAGTTCCCGGCAGGCGCGGATCACCCGGACGGCAATCTCGCCCCGGTTGGCGACCAACACCTTCGAGAACGGCCTGTGCACCGCCGCTCAGCCCCGGCCCTTCGCCCAGGCCTGCAGATCCTTGATCTTCATGTAGCCGCCGGATCCCGCGATGAAGCCCAGCTTCCGCGCATCGTGGATGGCGTCCACCGGGCACACGGGCACGCACAGTCCGCAGTCGATGCACTTCTCCAGTTCGATCACCACGCGACCCATGAAGTCGTCCGGGACCTGCTCTATGGCCTCGACCTTGCCCGGACACGCCGGCACGCAGGCACCGCACCCGATGCAGGTTTCGTCGACATAGAAATGGCCGGGACGACCGGACGCCACCGGTCAGCGGCTTTCGGGGAAGATCGTCGATATCTCCGCCGAGGCGTTGAAGAACTCCTGCAGGCTTTGGTTGAACCGGAAGAACAGGTCCCGCCGCAGGGGATCCTCGGACCAGGCGCGCATTGGGGTCCCCGGCAGGCTCAACCGGTTCAGCGAGTGCTCGAGGTCCGGTCGTCCATTACCCGCCGCGACGTTCTCGATCATCTCCTGCCAAATGTCCAGGTCGGCCTCCAGCACGAAATCTGCGCGGTCCACCTCCTCGTCGTCGACCTCGTCGACCCTGGTGACCGAGAACTCCTCGAAGGTGACCTGGAAGTGCCGGGCACCGCCGTGCGGGGTCGCCTCGAAAACAGTGAACTGGGCAACGCAATCGATGGTTCCGGTCCGCATGTGCAGGTCTCGTTGCTGATCCATGAGCTTGCCGAGAACCTCGAACCATTCGACGGACGGGAAGCCGACGGCCGCCGCCATCACGACCGCCCGGGCAGGTTCTCCGGGATTCCGCAGCGGTCCCGCCGGTTGAAGCCGGCCCGATCGCAGCGTTGCAGGTACTCCTCGCGCAGCGTGGTCCACAGGAAGCCCACGCCGTCCATGCCCTCGTCAATGTCCTTGAGACTGCCGCCCATGAGCACCGCAACGGGCTCCAGCAGGCAGGGATCGACGAACGAGGTGAGCAGGATGTTCTCGCCCAGGTCCGCGAACCTGTGCATGCGCTCCATGGCGGCCGCGGGGTCGGGGTGGTTCTCCAGGTAGCTCTTCAATTCCAGGGTTCCGTAGGCGACGTGGCGAGCTTCGTCCTGCATGCAGCGGCGGAAGATCTCCCGGTCGGTGTGCGTCTTGGCCAGGAATTCCCCGGCGCGGAAGATGGAGAGCACGAAGCCCTCGCCGAGCACGTTCAGGAAATACGTGCCCGAGGTGTGCGTGGGTGCCTCCAGGATGGCCTTGAGCGACCACTCGAAGGCCGGGCTGGCGTGCAGCAGGCCCCCACCGCCGGCCAGCGCCCGCTTGCGGAACACCTCGGTGTGCCGGGCCTCGTCCATCATCTGGCTGACGAGGAAGTTCTTCACTTCGTAGTAGTCGGCCGGGATCTTGTGGATCCACCGCGACGGGAAGTCACCGGCGACGAATTCGACCTCGGTGAGGAATGTGGAGAACTGGCACATGGCCATCTCCAGCTCTTCGGACGCCGGCTCCAGCTCGGCCCACGGAATGTCCGTCGTCGAGTTCCACTGCCGGGCCTTCGCCTCTTCGTAGAGGGTCGTGACGTTGTCGGCCCACACCTCGTACTTCTCGAGCAGCGTGTACTCCTCGATGACCGGCATCCGGTCTGCATACGGCTTGCGGACCGAGCCCCGGGGCGAGAGGTTCCGGCACTCGGCAACGTCGGGAATGGTCCCGTAGGCCTTGGACCGGTTGATGTCGTTGAAGGTCAGACCGCGGGGCGACGGCTTGGCCCGGGTGCCCCAATGGGCGTCCTCGGTGTTGGTCCAGTGCAGCGAGTACGAGCCCCGCTCGAGCCGATCGAGGTTCTCCTGGAGCACGTCGCCCCACACCTGACGATGGGCTTCGAAGGTTGCGTTCCATTCCTCAAACGCTGCTTCCTCGAGATCGGCCGCGGCGGGGGGCGCCTGGACGTTCTCCAGCGAACTGAGCATGTCTCGTCCCCTTCGGGTGGACCGCACGCCATTGGTGCGGCTGATTCGATCAGGTCGCAGCGGCGTGCGGAAGAGATCTGCCCGGCGTACCGGGGAACCCGGTCTGGTGAGCGGACCTGACGGGCCCTACATTGGGGGCGGCAAAGGTGGTCCGAGACTCCTCGACGATCACCCCTCGCCCGTTCAGGACCGCGCTCCGCCAAGCGAGCGGACGGTAAGACCGACGGACCTCCGGGGCAGCCTGCGGGTTGGCCCACAGCCCGGGCGGTCAGATAAAGAGGATCCCGGTGTGGCCCTCGCAGTTGCGGCCACAGAGCGACTTAGGGTGGGGCATTTGCTTCGCCAATGGCGTCTAAGATTCGCATTCGCGAATTGTTGAATTAGCCGCCGGTCCGCCGCTTGGCGCGGCAAACCCACCGCTCAGCGATGTCCGTTATGCGCGGGATTGCACAGGTGGATTCTCTTCAACAAACGTTAAGGATCGGCCGTCCGAAGTAGTCCCGGGTGGTTAGAATTTTAAGGCCATGTCCACTAAGTCGCCCGTTCCGGACCCGTCAGGTTCCGAAGCGGTTCGCGGCGAACGATGCCGGTGTTCTCGACATCCGGCGCGAAGGGGAGCCTCTATATGTCGCCCCAACCGCAATCTGGCACTAACTCCTTACCTAACGCGTCCCACAACGCTGTGGACACAAGCGCGCTCATGTCCCGTTCCACTGCTTTCGGTACGACTGCCCCGAACGGTGCTGCCGGTCTCCCCCGTCGGCGCTTCGTCGGTTACGTGCTCGCGGGCTCGACGCTGGTCGTGGCCGGCCGGTACGTCGTCGACCCCGACAACGCGGCGGCGGCGGACGGTTCCGCAGCTGCGCTGCGCAATGGCAACGGCACCGCTGTTGCCGACAACAAGATCCCGGCCGACAGCGGCGCGTCCCCCATCCCGAGCAACGACGAGCCGGCCGACGACTACGACTTCATGGACTTCATGCGGGAGCAGACCCGTGCGGTCACGCCGCTGCTGACTCTGGAGATGAAGCCCGACGGTCGCGTCCACTTCGACATGCCCCGCGTTGAGGTTGGGCAGAGCGTGGAATCCGGTGTCGCGCAAATCATCGCCGACCAGATGGAGATCGCCTACGACCAGGTCGACGTCACCCTGTCCAAGGCCCGCTTTGACCTGATGGACGCACAGCTCACCGGTGGGTCCTCGTCGCTCTACTCGCTGTGGGAGCCCCTGCGTGAGCTGAGTGAGCTCACTCGGCAGCGGCTGATCGGTGCTGCGGCGAAGCAGTGGAACACCTCGCCGAAGAACCTGCGTACCAACGGCGAGGGCTTCGTGCTCGGCCCGAAGGGCCAGCGCGCGAGCTACGGCTCGCTGGTGAACATTGCCGCGTCCGCGCAGAACCAGTTCGTCGGCACCCTGCTCAACGCGGCTCTCGGCCCGCCCAAGGGCGGCTGGATCGGCAAGTCCGTGCCCCGTAAGGACATCCGCGAGATCGTCACCGGGCAGAAGCAGTTCGCGATGGACCTGGATATTCCGGGTGCGCTGCCCACCATGATGTGTCGGCCCCCGACATTCAACGGGACGATCAACAAGGTCAACAACATGGACCAGGTGAAGGCCATGCCTGGTGTCCAGGACGTCGCGGTCTGCCAAGGGACGCACCAGTCCCAGGTCGTGGCGGTACGGGCGAACACCTTCGGCCAGTGCATCGACGCCGTTCGCGCGCTCGATGTCGACTGGAACGTCGGCAGCACGGGCCCGGTGAACAGCGACGACATCATGTCGAAGGTCGCCGCGGTGGGTCTGCCGATGGAGCCGGCACTGCCGGGTTCCGAGGTGTACGAGAACAGCTACACGTTCCAGTACCGCGTTTCCGGGCCGCTGGAGCCGAACAGTGCGGTCGCGGACGTCCGCGAGGACTCGGCCGAGATCTGGGCGGCGTCGAAGATTCCGGGTACCCCGCTGGCGATGACGGCGGAATACCTGAACCTGCCGCTGGACAAGGTCACCCTCAACGTGATCTATGGCGGCGGCTCGTTCGGCACCACGCTGCACGGTGACCGCATCATGGAAGCCGTGTACGCGTCGAAGGCCATCGGCAAGCCGGTGCGGCTCATGTGGCACCGCACCGACCAGGTCCGGTTCGGCCGTGCGCACCCCGGTTCGGTCTCCCACGTGCGGGCGACGAAGGTCGGCAACAGCGTCACCAGCTACACCCAGTGGCACGGCTCCGGCTGCTGCGACTTCACCCACAGCGCCGGTGACATCATCACCGGTCGGATGATGAAGAAGGACCCGAGTCACTACTGGGGCAACACCTCGGTGACCGACTGGTTCTACCAAATCGTCACCTCGGTCCCGTACAACTTCGGGCCCACCCGGACCGCCCTCACCGAGGCGTTCACGTACGACTTCCTGCCCACCGGGCCGGTGCGTAACGTGTACTCCCCCGACGTCGCGGTTGCTCGTGAACTGCTCGTCGAGGACCTCGCCGAGGCGTTCGGCATGGACGGCTACCAGTTCCGGCGCGCGTTCGCCAAGAACCCGAGCATGGTTGCCGCGCTCGACGCGGTTGCCAAGCGCGGCGACTGGGGTCGCACGATGCCCAAGGGCACCGCGCAGGCCATCGCCATCCACGGCGAGTACAAGTGCCAGCTGGCCTGCTTGATGGAGATCGACTACCGGCCGGCGACGATCGCGAAGAAGAAGGCCATGGGCGGGATCGGCCCGCGCATCACCAAGGCGATCTTCGCGGGCGCCATGGGCATCCCGGTCAACCCGGACGCGTGCAAGGCCCAGTTCATGGGCGGCATGATGGACGGCATCGCATCGGCGTTCGCCGAGGCGTTGGACTACCAGGATGGTCTGCCCCTCCAGGGTGCTTGGGACGACTACGGTTGGACCCGTCAGTGGGACACCCCGTTCGAGTCCGACTACATCGTCATCGACGATGGCAGCCTGGTGCCCAGTGGTACTGGTGAGACGGGCAACGGTGCCGGCTACGCCGCCGCCGCGATCGCCCTGCAGAAGGCGCTCGGCAAGAAGATCACCGAACTGCCGGTGTTCTTCCGGCAACAGCAGTTCACGCCGATCCCGAAGTCGCCTTCGATTCCGCAGAGCCCCACCAAGGCCCTTCCCATCTGACCTGACCTTCTGAAAACGAAAGGAGTTCTCCGTGTCTAACCACTCGTTCATCCTGAACGGCAAGAAGGTCAGCGTCGACGTCGAGGATGACGTCCGCCTGCTCTGGGTTCTGCGTGACATCCTGAAGGTTCGTGGTCCGAAGTACGGTTGCGCTATCAATGAGTGCAAGGCCTGTACGTCGCACCTCAACGGCAAGGCCTTCACGCCGTGCTCCGTCTCGATCAAGTACATCAAGCCGCACGACCACGTCACGACGATCGAGGGCTTGGCCGACACCCACAAGGGCGCGGGTCTTCACCCGGTGCAGGAAGCCTGGATGAAGCACTCAGTCCCGCAGTGCGGGTACTGCCAGCCCGGCCAGATCATGGCCGCGTCCGCCCTGATCGCGAAGAAGAAGGGCAAGAAGATCACCGACAACGATCTCGACGGGATCCGCAACGTCTGTCGGTGCAACACCTACCCGCGTATCCGCGAAGCCATCAAGGATGCCTCGCAGCACATGTAGGTAGGTAGTTGTTGGGTGGTTCACCCAACATCAGCGACACAACGAGGGCCCGACCGGTCACCACCGGTCGGGCCCTCACTCCGTGCGGGAGACTCGTCTTGTCGGGATCCCCGGGTTAGCCTTCTCCAACAACGACCCGGTTTGCACCATTTGTGACTGGGCTAGACATACTTTGGTGGTTCAGGTAGGCGGACGAAAGGCAGTGAGCAATGGCGGCGATCCCTCCGCACGACCGGGCAGGCGCGGCGGTGAAGCGCACCGCGCTGGGTGCAGTGAAGGTCACGGCCACCGGCGCCACCATTGCGTTCGTTATTGCCAGCACGGCAGTGCCGGCCTTCGCTGAGCAGATCCCGGGGAAATGCTCCGAGGCGCTCGGGCGCGTGACCTGTGTCTACAACGACCCCACCGTCGCCGATTACGTGCTGCACGTCCCGGCCGGGGTGAGCGACGTGAGCATCGAGGCGCACGGCGCGGCAGGCGGTGACGGCGGCACCGTCAACTCCAAGGTTCCGGCTCCCAAGGGCGGGCTCGGCGGGTACGCCGCGGCCACCTTCCCGGTCCACCCCAGTGAGGTCCTGCACGTTCTGGTGGGTGGGCGCGGCCGGAGCGCGGACGGCACGAAACCCGGTGTGGGCGGACGCAACGGTGGTGGCGGCGGCGGCGGCGGCGCCGCCGGCGGTGGGGGCGGCGGTGGCGCCTCCAGCGTCCGGATCAAGTTGCCCGGCGAGGACCCCCGCATCATCGTGGCCGGTGGCGGTGGTGGCGCCGGTGGTGCCATGGCCTCGACGGCCGTCTCGCAGGCGGGTGGCGGTGCCGGTGGCGGCGACCGTGGCGACGATGGGCAGGGTGACTTCTTCGGCCAGGGCGGCGAGGGGGCATGCGGACCCTCGGGCGGGGCCGGCCTGGGAACCCTGCTCGGTTTGGACGGTCACAGCGGCTACGACGCGAACTGGGGCGGCGGCGGCGGCGAGGGTGGCTATGGCGCCTCGACGACCATCAAGCACTCGGGCACCTGGGCCGGCGGCCCGACCGGCGCCGGCGGCGGTGGCGCCGGGTATGCCGGTGGCAGCGGCGGTGCGGCGGGGGCGACCGTCGGTGGTGGCGGCGGCGGGGGCAGCGGGATGGTTGCCACGTCCGCGCTGGCGCCGACCGTCGCGCGGTTCGGCTCGTCCACCTTGCTGCTGGGTAAGGGCTCGGTCGACGACGGCGTGGTCATCATCCACTACCGGCTCCCGCTCACTGGTGGGCACAGCCGGTCTGCGCCCAGTCCTGCGGTTCGGCACGACCTTGCGACATCCAATGAGCAACACGGGTAGTTCCTGACGACAGACCCTGAGGTCCGCCCGGCATCGCGCCGGGCGGGCCTGTCCATCGTGCTCAGCATGGCCGCAAAGAATCAGAACATTGCGTTCCTGGTCGCCCTCGCGTTCGCGGTCGCGGCGCCGGCCAGGCCGGAGCGGAGAAGGCAAGCGTGCACTGAGGTTCAGCCTCGCGTCGTCCTGACGCCACCGTGCCTGAAAGGCGGCCCGCGCAGTCTGCGGCAAGCTGAGACAAATTTAACAACGACCGTTCGTCGCACGATCAGCGGTGATGCGGCGGG
>DASXPS010000198.1 GCA_036493475.1 Sporichthyaceae bacterium
CGATTTGCGGGAGGGGAAGCGGGCGGCGCGGATGCGGCCTTCCCCGCCGTGGGATTCTCGGGCGGCGACCTCGCGTTGCAGGCAGGCGACCAGGAACTCCTCGTGGGTCCAGGACTCCGCGCGGGCGCGTTCGGCGAGGCGGGGAATGGAGTCGCGCAGGGTGGGCGCCTTGAGCGCCCGGGTCAGGAACGCGACCTCACCGGTCAGGTCACGGGCGGTGGTGTGCTTGGCGGCAGCGCTGGTGGGTGTCACGCGACTGTCCCCTCGTCAATGCCGAGGGCGGTGTCGTAGTCGGCCAGGCAGCGGATCTCGACCTCTGGTTGCGGGACTGGGCGCAGCTGCCCGATGCGGTCCAGGCGCAGCCGTTTCGCGGCGGTGACGTGCTCTGGGTCGGAGATGCTCTGATGGCGGGCCCAGACCCGCTCGTGGTCGGCGACGAGTTTGCCCTGGCAGAAGGCCCGGACCCGGTCCAGATCGGCGACGACCTCGATACGGCGGCCGATCATCGCCGGGTGCACTGAGTAGTCGTTGCTGTCCAGGCGCACGTAGTAGTCGCGGGGCAACCGCAGCGACGCGCGCCATCCGGTGGCCGGCGCGACCGGGGGCAGGGCGAGCATGCCGGTCTTGTCCGCGCCGATCCGGTCCACGGGTGCACACCCCAACACACGCTTCGGCCGCCGGTTGGCCAGCTCGAGCCAAGCCGTCAGTTGGGTGTTGAAATCCGCCGGTGAGCAGAAGCTGCGCCCGGGCAGGAACGAGGTCTCCAGATAGTCATGCGCCCGCTCGATGACCCCTTTCGCTTCCGGATCACGTGGCCGCAAGACCAGTACCTTGGCGGCAAGGGTGCCCCGGAAGGCCTGGCACTCGGCGGTCAGCTTGTTACGGCCACCGCCGTACTCACCGACCGCCCCCTCGCCGTCCCAGACCAGCACCCGGGGCACCGCACCCAGCGCGGTGAGATGGCTCCACCAGCCGCGGTAGAGGTCTTCGGCGGTGCGGGTCGGGATCAGCCGGGCGAACAACATCCGCGAGTAGGCGCTCACCATCGTCAACACCGGTAGTTGTTTGGCCGTTCGGGACTGCCCGAACCCGACCGGCAGCTCGATGTCGGGGAACCAGAAATCGTGCTGGGCGATCTCTCCGGCCACATACGCCGTGCGCGAGGACGGGTCCGGCGGCAGGTAGGCCGGCCGCAACTCCCGCACCCGCTCGGACAGCACCGTCATCCCACGCGTCCACCCGATGCGCTCGGCGATCACCGTGGCCGGCATCGTCGGACACGTCTGAAGCAGCGCCCGCACCCGCCGCTCGACCTCATCCACGATCGACCCCTGAGGCGCCCGCACATACTTCGGCGGGCCGTCGCCGCGCAGCGCCGACCTCACCGTGTTCTTCGAAATCCCCAACGACCGCGCGATCACCTTGATCGGAACCCCCTCGGCACGATGCAGCCGGCGGATCTCAGCCCAATCCTCCACGTCCAACATCCCTTCAGTCCTCCCCAGCTCCGGTAAGAGCCAGGGTTGAACGCAGGGGGTCAGATTTCCGGCGACGACACGGGGTCAGCTTTCAG
>DASXPS010000199.1 GCA_036493475.1 Sporichthyaceae bacterium
TACCTGCGTGGTCTCGGCGCGATTCCGCTGCCGGCGGAGCCGGTGGGTGGCACGCCGGGCGAGCTGCTGCTGGCGGCCTTCCGCGACTACCTGCAATGCGAGCGGGGGCTGGCCGCCGGCACGGTGTGTCGCTATCTGGTGGTGGCGCGGTTGTTCCTGGCGGAGTGCGAACGGTCTGATGGGCTCGATCTGCAGCGGCTGACCGTCGGGGACGTGACGTCTTTTGTTGTCTGCCAGTGCCGCGGCCCCCGGGTCGCGTCGGCGACGGTGCTGGTCACCGGGCTGCGGTCGCTGTTGCGGTTCTTGCTGGTGGCGGGTTACACGGATCGTCCGCTGGCGCAGGTTGTGCCGACGGCCACGGTCTGGGCCGAGGGGTCGCTGCCTCGCGCGTTGAGGCCGGAGGTGATCGCGGCGATGCGCGCCGGCTGCGACGAGCACACCGTGGTGGGGGTGCGTGACTTGGCGATCCTGACGGTGTTGCACCGGCTGGGGCTTCGTGCCGGTGAGGTTGCCGGGCTTGAACTGGCCGATGTTGATTGGCGCCATGGCGAGATCGTGGTGCGCGGCAAGGGGAATCGGCAGGAGCGGCTGCCGCTGCCTGCCGACGTCGGCGAGGCGGTGGTCGCCTATCTGCGCCAGCGTCCCAGGGTGGGGTGCAGGGCGCTGTTCTTGAAGGTGCGCGCCCCGATCGTCGGGGTGTCCCGCGACGTGGTCGGCCAAGTGGTGCGTGCCGCGTGCCGGCGCGCCGGGCTTCCGGCGGTGGGCCCGCATCGGCTGCGTCACAGCGCGGCCACGGCCACGCTGGCCGGAGGCGCTTCGCTGGCCGAAGTCGGCCAGTTGCTGCGGCAGCGTTCGGCGACCGCGACGGCTATCTACGCGAAGGTCGACCGGACAGCGCTGCGAACACTCGCCCTGCCGTGGCCGGGGGGTGCGGCATGAGCGATCTGCATCAGGCTGTCGAGGACTACCTCACGGTCCGCCGGGCCTTGGGCGCCAAGCTTGAGCGGCACCCCTGGCTCTTGAACGACTTCGTCGCTTACCTGCAGGCAGCCGGCGCGACGACGGTCACCGCCGAGCTCGCGCTGGCTTGGGCCTGGCTGCCCGGACCGGACGCCCATCCGACCTATGTGAGCAACCGGTTGAGCGTGGTGCGCGGTTTCGCCCGTCACCTGCAGGCCTTCGATCCGGCGACCGAGGTGCCACCGGCCCGGCTGCTGCCCAGGTCGAAGTGCCGGGCCACGCCCTACCTGTATTCCGACGCTGAGGTCGCCGCGTTGATGACCGCCGCCCGTTCACTCACCCCGGCCCTGCGGGCGGCCACCTACGAAACATTGATCGCATTGTTGATGGTGACCGGGGCCCGGGTCGGAGAGCTGATTCGCCTCGACCGCGATGACGTGGACTGGGACGAGAGCGTGCTGGTCATCTGGGACTCCAAGTTCGCGAAGAGCCGCGAGCTGGCACTTCACCCCAGCACCATCGACGCACTACGCGGCTATGCAGCGCTGCGCGAGCGGTCGCGACGTTCGTCGACGACGGCGAGTTTCTTCGTGTCCGCGGCGGGCAGCCGGCTGATCTACAGCACCGTCCAGCAAACGTTCTCGCGCCTGGTGCGCGACGCCAGGCTCACGCCACGCTCGGACCGGTGCCGGCCCCGCATCCATGACGCACGGCATAGTTTCGCCGTGCGCACCGTGCTCGGCTGGTACCGCGACGGCGTCGATGTCCAGGCCCGCCTGCCCTGGTTGAGCACCTACCTGGGCCATCGCAAACCCGCCTGCACCTACTGGTATTTCTCGGCAGTGCCCGAGTTGCTCGCCCTGGCGGCCGAGCGACGCGCACGCAACCTGGCGGTGCGGCCGTGAGCACCCTCGCGCCCACCCTCGAGGCCTACTTCACCGAACGGCTGATCGGTCAACGTCACGCCAGCCCGAACACCATCGCCGCCTACCGCGACGCTTGGCGCCTGCTGCTGCGTTTCGTGTGTGCACGCACCGGCAAGCAGCCCTGCCGGCTGGACTTGGCCGATCTCGACGCGCCACTCATCGCAGCCTTCCTGGACCACTTGGAGGCCGACCGTCACAACAGTGCCCGCACCCGCAACGCCCGCCTCGCGGCCCTCCGCTCGTTCTTCTCCTTCGCAGCGTTCCGCCACCCCGAACACGGCGCACTCATCGCCCGTGTGCTCGCCATCCCCAGCAAACGTTGCGACCGCGCCGAGGTCACCTACCTCGACCAGACCGAAGCCGACGCCGTGCTGGCCGCCCCCGACCGCCGCACCTGGACCGGACGGCGAGACCACGCGCTGCTCGACGTCGCCCTGCAAACCGGGTTGCGCGCATCAGAACTCACCGGACTGCGCAACCAAGACGTCGAGCTAGGCACCGGTGCTCACGTCCAGTGCTGGGGCAAGGGCAGGAAACAACGCTGCACGCCGCTGTCCAAGCAAACCGTCGCCGTGCTGCGGGCCTGGATGCGTGAACGCCAAGGCCAGCCCGGCGACCCCCTGTTCCCGACCCGCCGAGGCACGCCGCTCACCCGGGCCGCGATGACCTGCCTTGCCTCCAAACACGCCACCACCGCACAGCGACGATGCCCGTCCCTGCGCACCAAACGCGCAACTGCACACGTCCTCAGGCATTCCTGCGCCATGTCACTACTGCAATCCGGGGCTGACACCAGCGTGATTGCCCTATGGCTCGGACACGAACGGGCCGAAACCACCGCTCGGATCTACCTGCACGCCGACATGTCCATCAAAGAACGCGCCCTGGCCCGCACCACGCCGGTGAACACCAAACCCGGCCGCTACCGACCCACCGACCAGTTGTTGACCTTCCTCGACAACCTCTGATTATGCCGCCCACGAACGCCCAAACACGCAGACCAGGCCGCGACCCGCCAGTACGCCAAGCCATAACGAGGGGCTGCGCATAGTGGCGCTACCACCCGTTTTTCACCAACAACGACGAGCCGACCGCGCAGGCCGACATCACCCACCGCCGGCACGCGATCATCGAAACCGTCTTCGCCGACCTGATCGACGGCCCGCTCGCCCACCTGCCTTCGGGCCGGTTCGCCGCCAACAGCGCGTGGGCCATCTGCGCCGCGATCTGCCACAACCTGCTCCGCGCCGCAGGCACCCTCGCTGGTCACCGGCACGCCCTCGCCCGCGGCGCCACCCTGCGCCGGCACCTGGTCGTGGTCCCGGCCCGGATCGCCCGGCCACAACGCCGCCGGACGCTGCACCTGCCCGCGCACTGGCCCTGGGCCAGCGACTGGGTCGCGCTCTGGCACGCCGTGTTCGGCACTGGCCCACCCGCCGCGGCCTGACCGTCCACCGCCGCACAGGCCGGACCGGAGAACCAGACCGTGGAGAAGCTGGGCAGACCAGCAGCACAGACACGCGCAAAACACCGAAGATCAACTACAGGGCCGCAAGATCAGTTGGTCAGCCGGTCCACGGATCGAGGCTTAGTGGCTATCGCTTGCGCCACTGGGCGCCAGCTGGGGGAAGTAGTGGAACGCGACGTCCCTGATGACTTCGACGATGAGCTGGGGCGTGAGTTGGGCGGCGGGGTTGTCTAGTTGCGGTGGGAGTTTGACCCCTATCTGCCTGGCGTACTCGATTATGCCGGGTGCGACGTCCTTGCCGAGATAGCCGAGGGCCTTGCCCATGGTGTTGTAGTCAATAGCCCATGCAGGCAGCGGCTGGGCGGCGACGGTGGCCCAGGTCTGCGGGTCACGCGGTGTGCCGCGGGTGAACACGTGGTCGAAGGTACGTGCCGAGGCATCGCGCTGGGTGAACGGTGCGCCGAGGTCCCACGCCTTGCGCAGCGTCGCGATCAGCGACGTGTGCCGGTACTCCTCGTTGTAGACCGAGCCGGGTTCGACCCACGGCGAGACCATGACGGCCGGCACGCGGTAGCCGGAACGGTCGAATGTGAAGCCGAGCTCACCCGCAGGTGCGGCCGCATCGGGCGGCGGGACCGGTCCCGGAGGGACGTGGTCGTAGGTTCCGCCCGGCTCGTCCCAACCGATCAGCAAGGTGGTGTTCCAGACGTTAGTGCCCGGCTCTGCGGTGGCGGACCGGTAGGCGTTGAAGACCCGCTCCAGGAACGCCTCACCGCCCTGCATTGCCGATGACGGATCCAGCCCGATATCGACGTTGCCGCCGAAGAACGACCGGCCGAAGGCCGGGTGGTAGTCGCCGTGACCGGCGATCATGTCCGGCTCGATCAGCGAGAAGTCGGGCAGCGTCCCGGCCGCGGCGTCCTTCTCGAACTCCGAGAACCGCACGAAGTGCGTTGCCAGCCGGTCCTTCAGCCGCGGAAAGTGGATGACACCAGTGAAGGACAAGCACATCGGCTCCATCACATAGACCTTCCAGGTCCTGCCGTGCTGCTCGAGCCGCTCGAAGATC
>DASXPS010000200.1 GCA_036493475.1 Sporichthyaceae bacterium
GTGGCGATGCGCATGGCGCGGTCGAGCACGTTGGGCAACTGCTCGGGGACGGTGACCATCTGGCAGTAGGCGCCGGCCACGTCCTTGAACAACGTGAGCAGGTCCACCTCCTGCTGATAGCTGCCGCCCATCGCGGAGCGGTTGGTCTGCCCGACAATGGCGACCACCGGCACGTGGTCCAGCAGCGCGTCATAGAGCCCGTTGAGCAGGTGGATGGCGCCCGGGCCGCTGGTCGCCACGCACACGCCGGTGCGCCCGGAGAACTTTGCGTAACCCACGGCTGCGAACGCGGCCATCTCCTCGTGGCGTACCTGGATGAACGTCGGGTTGTTCCCTGCCTTCTGCCACGAGGCCAACAAGCCGTTGATGCCGTCGCCGGCATAGCCGAACACCTGAGCGACGTCCCACTCTCGCAAGCGAGCCAAGATGTAGTCGCCGACCGTCTGGTTGTGCGCCATCCGAAACCTCCTACCGCGCCGCGGCGGGCCGTACCGCCCCCTCCCCACAATCTGACCCGGGCGACGACTCACAAACGGGGTAGAGCCCTTATGCAGAAAGGGGACCAAGCACATGGCACAGGTTGTGGTGGTGACCGGCGCGAGTGCCGGGGTCGGCCGGGCGTGCGTACGTGCGTTCGGCTCACGCGGGGACAAGGTGGCGTTGCTCGCGCGGGGCTCCGGCGGCCTGCAGGCCGCGGCCCGGGACGTGCAGTCCGCGGGCGGGACCGCGCTGCCGCTGGTCGTCGATGTCGCCGACGCCGACGCGGTGGACGCCGCCGCGGCCGGGGTCGAGGACGAACTGGGTCCGATCGACGTGTGGGTGAACGTCGCCTTCTCCTCGATTTTCGCGGAGTTCCACGAGATCGAGGCGGAGGAGTTCGCGCGCACCACCGAGGTGACCTACCTCGGCTTCGTGTACGGCACCATGGCCGCGCTGGCACGCATGCGCGAGCGCGACCGCGGCGCCATCGTCCAGGTCGGCTCGGCGCTCGCCTATCGGGGGATTCCCCTGCAGAGCGCGTATTGCGGCGCCAAGCACGCCATTCAGGGCTTCACCGAGTCGCTGCGCTGCGAATTGCTGCACGAGCGCAGTGGTGTGCAGGTGACCATGGTGCAGTTGCCCGGCGTGAACACCCCGCAGTTCAGCTGGGTGCGTAACCGGCTGCGTCACCACGCCCAGCCGGTGGCACCCATCTATCAACCCGAGGTGGCGGCCCGGGCCGTGGTGTACGCCGCCGATCATCCGCAGCGGCGCGAATACTGGGTGGGCAGCAGCACCGCAGCGACATTGATCGCCAACGCGATCGCGCCCGGCCTGTTGGACCGCTACCTGGCCCGCACCAACATCTCTGCGCAGCAGACCAGCCGGCCTCATGATCCGGACGCGCCGGGCAATCTGTTTCGGCCGCTGGACGATGCGCCGGGGCACGACTACGGCGCGCACGGCGAGTTCGACGACAGGGCGCACAGCCGAGACCCGCAGCTGTGGCTGTCGCGGCATCACGGGCTGGTCGGAGTGGGGGCGTTGGCGGTCGCCGCCGGGTGGCTGGCCCGGCGAGCGACGACCTAGCTACTGCAGCTGGGGCAGTATTTCCTCGGTCCAGCACCGGAAGAAGCCGTCGAAGTTGCCGCCGATCTGCGCGACGTACACCTCGTCGCAGCCCGCCTCCAGATACGGCGAGATCTGCGCAACGTGCTTCTTCGCCTCCGGGCCACAGGAGTAGTGCTCGGCGACCTTCTCCTGCGGGACGAACTCGGCGGCGGCGCCGAAGTCCTCGGTGCGCGGGATGATCTGCGACAGCTGCCCACCCAGCGAGCTGGACCGCCACAGCCGGTGGGCGGTGTCGATGCCCTCGGCCTCGGTGGGCGCCCAGCACACCTTGGTGCCGGCCTGGATCGGCTTGCCCGCGCCGCCCGCCTGACGGAAGACCTCGATCAGTTCAGTATCGGGCTTGGTGGTGACGTAGCCGTCCCCGATGCGCCCGGCCAGTTCCGCCGCCTGCGGCCCGAAGCCGGAGACGTAGATCGGTACCGGCTCGGCGGGACGGGTATAGATGCGCGCCTCACTGACCTCGTAGTGCTCGCCGTGGTAGCTGACCTCGTCGCCGCGGTGCAGCGTACGGATGATGTCCACGGCCTCCTCCAGCATGGACAGTCGTACGCCGACCGACGGCCATGGGTCGCCGAGGATGTGCTCGTTGAGCGCCTCGCCGCTGCCCACCCCGAGGGTGAACTTGCCGTCGAGTTGCACCGCGGCGGTCGCGGCCGCCTGCGCCACGATCGCCGGGTGCACCCGCACGGTGGGGCAGGTGACCGCGGTGCCGACCGGCAGGTCGACGGCCTCGGAAAGGGCGCCGATCACCGACCAGACAAACGGACTCTGGCCCTGTTCCTCCAGCCAGGGATGGAAATGATCGCTGATCCAGAGCTTCTGGAAGCCGGCATCGGCGGCCATTCGGGCCTGGCGCATCAGGTCCTTCGGCCCGTATTCCTCGCAGGACAGGAAATAGCCGAAGGTGGTCAACGCCCAACCGCCCGCTGCAGTTCGGCCTTGTTCATCGAGGAACGACCCTCGATGTTCTTGCGCTTGGCCTCTTCATAGAGCTGGGCCTTGGTGCGTCCGCCCGATCCACTGTGCGACCGCAGACCACCGCGCCGACTGGACGAGAGATCGTTGGTCGAGGTACGGCTGGACGTCTTCGCCTCACCGGCGCGGGCGCGGTCCTTGTTGACCGTGCGGGAGGCGATCTGCTTCGCGGTCTTCTCCGACCGGCCGTGCTCCTCCAGCCCCTCCTTGATGTGTTGATACTCGCGTTCCCGTTTCTTGCTCCAGGCTTGCTGCGGCATGAGTTCCCTCCAACGGTTCAGAAATGGCCAGAGTTGACGCACCATCAGTCGAGCTGGGCCAAAAGGTCTCGACAGGCGTCCTCACAGCTCTGACACGCAATGTCACAGGCCTTGCAGTGCGCGTGGTGCGCAGCGTGCCGGGCGCACTCCTCGCGACAGACATGGCAGGCCGCGATGCAGGCGTTGAGCATGGCGCGGGTGACGCCGACCTGCGCGCCGCCGGAGCGGGCCAACACCCTGGCGGTGGTGTCGCAGATGTCCGCGCAATCCAGATCGGACAGGATGCAGGCGCGCAGCGCGTCGAGGTCGTCCTCGCGCAGGCAGGCGTCGGCGCACGCGGTGCACGTCTCCACGCAGGTCAGGCAGCACTCCAGCGCCCGTTGCAGCGCCTCGCGCGCGGGTGCGGGCAGGTCCAGGTGCAGCGTGGAGACCTTCGAGTGTGACACGGTGGTCATGGGCACGCTCCTTTCGTCGACGTCACTCCAGCCCCTACCTACCCCGCCGGCCGCGTGGTACGTGCCGGTTCCGGCGTGCCACTGGGCACGGCGGGCGTTCCGGCTCAGCGGCGGCGACGTGAACGGCGGACGAATCTTGCCGATTACCCGGGTTTGGGCAGGCCAGAGCGCGGCAGGCTGCATCGTGTGACGACCGCTGCGACGCTCGCTGCGCCCCGGCCGGCGCCGAGCGTCGAGGCCACCGACCTCGAACTGTTCCGCGCCCTGCGTGATTTGCCGCCGGAGGAGCGTCCGGCCGTCCAGGACATCCTGGTGGAGCGGTACTCGGGTCTGGTTCGTTGGTTGGCCGCGCGCTACGCCGGACCGGCCATCGACGTCGAGGACCTACGTCAGGTCGGTTACGTGGGCCTGGTGCTCGCCGTACAGCGCTTCGATCCGGAGCGTGGCACGCAGTTCGCCGCATTCGCCCGCCCCACCGTGCAGGGCGAGATCCGGCGTTATTTCCGGGACAAGCGCCGCTGGATCCAACTGCCCCGCCGGTTGCAAGAGATAAAGGCGGATATCCGTCAGGCGACGGAGTCCCTCACCCATGACCTGGGCCGAGCCCCGACGATGCCCGAACTCGCCGACGTCCTCGGCGTCGACACCGATGTGGTGCTGGAAGCCTTCACCGCGGACGACGTGTATGCCCCCGTGTCGCTGGAGACCCCGCTCCGCTTCGATGGCGAGGACAGCTACACGGTCTGCGATGTGCTCGGCGTCGACGATCGTCGCTTCCAACTGCTCACCGACTGCACCAGCCTGTTGCCGCTCCTGGACGGCTTGACCGACCGCGAGCGGCGGTTGCTGCATCTGCGCTTCTTCGAGGACCGCACCCAGTCCGAGATCGGCGAGGAGTTGGGCGTTTCCCAGATGCACGTGTCCCGCCTGCTCACCAAGGTGCTCGCCCAACTGCGCGAACAGTTGGGGCGCGACTGAACGCGGTGAAATGACCCGCCCTCAGCTGCTACCGACCCGAGGATTCGGTACCGCTCGTGTCCTTGATGGCGGCGTCCACGGTGTCCTTCATGCTCTGGCCACGCTGTGCGTGTTCCTCCTGCGCACGACCCTCGGCCGCCCGGTCGGCGTCTCCACGGACCTGACCGATGACCTCCTTGGCCGCACCCAGGGCTTCCTCGTTCTGCGGGTTCAGCTTCTTCTCCGCCATGGCGACTCCTTCGTTCGACTTTCCGGTCCCCTACCCCGCCGATGCCACACCGACCCGCCCGCCGTCGCGTACGGCCGCGGGAGCAGGGGTAGGCCTGTAGGGACATGTACTCGTTTGCCAGGAGGCCCGCCTCATGACCCGCATTGCCATCGTCGTCGGCAGTACCCGCCGCGGCCGCCGCAGCGAACTCGTCGCCGAGTGGGTGGCCCGGCTCGCCGAGAAGCGGGACGACGCGGAGTTCGTGGTGCTCGATCTGGCCGACTGGGATCTGCCGATGTTCAACGATGAGAACCCGCCCGCCCTGGGCACGGCGCCGAGCGACCCGCAGGTGAAGAAGTGGGCGGTCGCGGTGGGCGCGTGTGACGGCTTCGTCTTCATCACCCCGGAGTACAACCATTCAGTGCCGGGCGTGCTGAAGAACGCCATCGACCACCTCTTCTATCAGTGGCACCACAAGGCCGCGGGCTTCGTCTCCTACGGCTCGGCCGGCGGGGTGCGGGCGGTGGAGCAACTGCGCCTGGTGCTGGCCGAGGTCAAGGTGGCCACGGTGCGCAGTCAGGTCTTCCTCTCGATGTTCACCGACTTCAGCATCACCGATCCGAGTGAACCGGGAGAGTTCCACCCCGGCGAGCAGCAGGAGCCCGCGCTGGAGGGCATGTTCGACGAGGTAATTGCCTGGAGCAACGCTTTGGCCCCCGTGCGCGTGGCCTGAAGGAGGAAGATCATGACGGACCGTCAGGACGCCGAGACATATCACGGTTACAGCGTGGACGTGGAGGACCAACCGCAGACCGGCGAGGACAGCAATAGCTCCAACCGTGGCCTGCGCGAACCACTGGACGAGGGCTACTCGCCGCCGGAGAAGCCGTCCGGCGTGCAGCGTCGCGGGGTCACCGCGCAGGAAGAGGCCCGCGGTGCGTCGCTGGACGACCTGCTGGCCGAGGAGGAACCGGACCCCGACCCGTATCGCGCGGTGCCCGAACACGTGAGTGGGGAGGTCGGCGATCGGCGCGCCGGCCGCCTCGTCGAGCCGGACGAGGGCACCCGCGGTGATGCGGATGAGCAGATGTCCGCGGTGGATGTGGGTATCGATGGTGCGGCGGCCTCTGCCGAGGAAGCCGCGGTGCACGTGATCCCCGACGAGGACGGAGCCCGCTGATGCGCAAGTTCACCTACCGGATCCTTGCCTTTGCGACGGCATTGGCCGGCGGCAAGGTCGCGCGCAAGCTCACGACGAAATTCCGCACACGCATGGATGCGAACCTCGACCCGACCAGTCGCGAGGCCCGTTGGGTGCCGGTACTCACCGCGGCGGCCATCCAGGCCGCGATCGAGGCAACGGTGCGGGCCAGCGCGAAGCGGGGCAGCGCGGCGGCCGTGGCGAAGGCCACCGGTGAATGGCCGATCGTGGAGCAGAAGGCCGCTACCGCGGCGACGTGAGATCTATCGCGTATCGCGTGGCATTGACTCCCGCACAGCCGGGAAGTACTGGTGCGTAACCGAGAGGAGACGCCATGGATAAGCAATCCGGTCCCGAAGCAGGCCTCAGCGGCATCGTCGAGGACGCGAAGGGCAAGGCCAAGGAAGCCGTGGGCGCGGTCGTCGGCAACGAGGACATGCGCCGCGAGGGGGAGGCACAACAGCACAAGGCCGACGCGCAGCGCGACGTCGCGCAGAAGGAAGGCGAGGCCGACAAGGCGCGCGCCGAGGCGCGGGCGCACGAGACCGAGCAGCGTTCCCACCAGAACCGCTGATCATGTGCCGAGGCGTCCGCTCAGAGGTGAGCTATAGCTCACGGATGGGCGGACGCCTCGGCTAAAGGCTCCTACTGGGGCTGCGGCACGATGCGGATGTAGGGCTTCGGCTCCTTCCAGCTGCCGAAGATCTCCTTGGCCTTCTCGTTGTTCACCGAGCCGGAGATGATCACGTCCTCGCCGGGCTGCCAGTTCACCGGCGTGGACACCGAGTGCTTGGCGGTGAGCTGCAGCGAGTCGATGACGCGCAGCACCTCGTCGAAATTGCGGCCGGTGCTCATCGGGTAGACGAGCACCAGCTTGATCTTCTTGTCCGGGCCGATCACGAACACGTTGCGCACGGTCATGTTGTCCGCCGGCGTGCGGGACTTGGCGTCACCCGAGGTGGACGCGGGCAGCATGCCGTAGAGCTTGGAGACGACGAAGTCCTTGTCGCCGATCAGCGGGTCGTTCGGCGCGGTGCCCTGGGTCTCCTCGATGTCGCGGGCCCAGCCCTCGTGGTCGTCGGTGGAGTCCACGGACAGACCAATGATCTTTGTGTTGCGCTTGTCGAACTCCGGCTTCAGGTGGGCCATGTAGCCCAGCTCGGTGGTGCAGACCGGGGTGAAGTCCTTCGGGTGCGAGAAGAGGACGGCCCAGGAGTCACCGATCCACTCGTGGAACTTGATGCGACCCTGAGTGCTGTCTACCTCGAAGTCGGGGGCGGTGTCGCCGATGAGCAGACTCACGACTGATTCCCTTCGGATGCGCTGAGCAACTGATCCATCGGCCAGCGTAGTCGCGGCCGCGCAGCGCATTCCCGGGTCCCCGGCCGGGTAGGGGCCCTGCTGTGGCGACGACCGTGCACAGCGCGATCCCGGCCCGCCTCGACCGGTTGCCGTGGTCGCCGTTCCACACCCGCATGGTCATCGCGCTGGGCGTGGCGTGGGTGCTGGACGGGCTGGAGATCACCATCGCCAGCAACGTCGCGAACAAGCTGTCCACCCCCGACGTGCTCGGCCTGTCCGCCACCGCAGCCGGCGCGCTGGCCTCGGTGTACCTCGCGGGCGAGGTCGTGGGTGCGCTGCTGTTCGGGCGGCTGTCCGACCGGCTGGGCCGACGCAACCTGTTCGCGGTCACGCTCATCGTCTATTTCGCGGGTTCCGCGGCCACCGCGCTCACCCCCGGAGCGAGTACCGGCGCGGTGGCCTACCTCTATGCCACGCGTTTCGTGGCCGGCATGGGCATCGGCGGGGAGTACGCCGCGATCAACTCGGCCATCGACGAACTCATCCCGGCCCGCTACCGGGGACGGGTGGACATCGCGGTCAACGGCACCTACTGGGGCGGCGCCGCGCTGGCCGCGGTGTTGCAGGTTCCGCTGTTGGACGGCTCCATCGATCCCGGTGTCGGCTGGCGGGTGGCCTTCCTGATCGGCCCGATCCTCGCCCTGGGCATCCTGTTCGTGCGCCGCAACCTGCCGGAGAGTCCCCGCTGGCAACTCATGCACGGCCGCACCGCGCAGGCCGAGGCGTCCATCCAGTTCATCGAGGACGAGGTCCGCGCCTCCGGCCGGACCCTGCCCGAGGTCCCCGCGGATGCCGCCATCGCGGTGCGGCCCAGCACCGACCGCGGCTACCTGACGCTGCTGCGCGTGCTGTTCGCCGCCCAGCCGCGGCGCGCCGTGCTCGGCGCCACCCTGATGATCACCCAGTCCTTCCTCTACAACGCCATCTTCTTCACCTACGCCACCGTGCTGTCCGCCTTCTTCGGCGTCCCGTCCGGTCGCACCAGCTGGTACTTCATCCCGTTCGCGGTCGGGAACCTCGTCGGTCCGCTGGCGCTGGGCCCGCTGTTCGACAAGGTCGGCCGCAAGCCGATGATCGGCGGCTGCTACCTCGGCTCCGGGGTGCTGCTCGCGGTCAACGCACTGCTGTTCCGCGCCGGCGCCTACACCGCCACCACCCAGACCTTCGCCTGGTGCGGCATCTTCTTCCTCGCCTCCGCCGGCGCCAGCGCGGCCTATCTGACGGTCAGTGAGATTTTTCCGCTGGAGGTGCGGGCCAAGGCCATCGCGGTGTTCTTCGCGATTGCGCAGGGCGTCGGCGCGCTCGGTCCCGTCTTCTACGGCGCGCTCATCGACAAGGCGCACCCCGACCCGGACAAGTTGATGCTCGGCTACCTGGTTGGTGCCGCGGTGATGGCCGTGGGCGGCCTGGTCGAGTTCGCGCTCGGCGTCCCGGCGGAGAACCGTCCGCTGGAGGACGTGTCGGGTCTGTTGACCGAAACCGGGTTGTCCGAATCCCGACCGCTCGGTAAGTTAGCCACTCGTTAGCAGGCTAACGACCAGATCGCGAGGCACAGATCCCATGTCCGCGGACACCCGCGCGCCTTTCGCGCGGGTCAGCACCGACGACCCGCAGGACGCCCTCTGGCGCGCCTGGGACCACTTCGACGTCGCCCTGCGCCAGGCCCGCGGCCGTGCGGTGCACGCCACCCTTGACGGCCTGACGCACTCCCAGTTCCGCCTGCTCACCGCGCTGTCCCGGACCAGCGACGTCCGCTGCGTGCAGCTGGCCGAGCAGCTCGGCGTCACCGCCCCCACCGTCACCCGAATGCTCACCGGCCTGGAGAAGCAAGGCATGGTCGAGCGCGCCCGCACCGTCGACGACCGCCGCGGCGTCAGCATTCGATTGACCGCCGCCGGCCGCGAGGCGCTGCTCGCCAAGGAGGCGGTCATCACCGCCAAACGACAGGAGCTCTACGACTCGCTGACCCCCGCCGAGCGCAGTCAGGCCGAACGACTTTTCCGCCGTCTCGCCGAACAGTTGGACGTCCTGTGAGCCTCGGGCAGCAGCGTCGCTCCAGCACCGTGACCCTTGTCGCCCTGGTCTCGGCGTCGATGAGCTACACGCTCAGCCAGACGTTGGTCTCCCCGGTGCTGCCGCTGCTGCAGCACGACCTGCACACCACGACCAGCACCGTCACCTTCATCCTCACCGCCTACCTGCTGGTGGCCTCCGTGGCCACGCCGATCGTCGGCCGCCTCGGCGACATGTTCGGCAAGGAGCGGATGATGATGATCACGCTGATGTGCTTCGCGGCGGGCGCGTTCGTCTCCGCGGTGTCCACCTCGATCTGGCCGATGATCGCCGGCCGGGCCGTGCAGGGCATCGGCGGTGCGATCTTCCCGTTGGCCTACGGCATCATCCGCGACGAGTTCCCGCGGGAGCGGGTCGGCTCGGCCATCGGCTTGGTCAGCGCGACGTTCGGCATCGGCGGCGGCATCGGCCTGGTCGCGGCCGGTCCGATCGTCGAGCACATGTCGTATCACTGGCTGTACTGGTTCGGCCTGATGGTGGTCCTCGTCTCCGCATTGTTGACCTACCTGTTCGTGCCCGAGTCCCCGGTGAAGACCCCGGCGAGGATCGACTGGGGCGGCGCGGCCCTGCTCTCCGCGGGCCTGGTGGCCCTGCTGGGCGCGGTCAGCGAGGGCAACGGCTGGGGCTGGCTGTCGCTGCGCGTCGTGTGGTTGGTGGCGCTGGGGCTGGCCCTGTTGGTGCTACTGGTCACCTACGAACTCGGGCGGCGGGAGCCACTGGTCGACATGCGCATGTCCGCGCAGCGCGCCGTGCTCACCCCGAACCTGGCCGGATTCCTCGTCGGCTTCGGCATGTTCGGCTCGTTCATCATCATCCCGCAGTTCGTGCAGGTCTCGCCGGACTCCGGGTACGGGTTCGGCGCCTCGATCACCAAGGCCGGCGTGTTCATGCTGCCCTCGACGGTGGGCATGATGGTCAGCGGACCGCTGGCCGGCTGGGTCGGCAACAAGTTCGGGTCCAAGCTCTCGCTGATGATCGGCTGCCTTGCCGAAGCGCTGGCCTTCCTTTCCCTCACCGTCGAGCACAGCCACCCCTGGTCCGTTTACGTAGGGTCCGGCTTGATGGGCATCGGCGTCGGCTTCGCCTATGCGGGCATGGCCAACCTGATCCTGGACGCCGTGCCGCAGACCGCCACCGGCGCCGCCTCCGGCATCAACACGATCATGCGGACCATCGGCGGAGCGCTCGGCGGGCAGATCGCGGCCACCCTGATCGCCGGGCATGTGCAGGCCAACGGGCTGCCCGGCGAGGTCGGCTTCACCGCGTCGTTCGCGATGTTCACCGTCGCGGGCGTGCTGGCCATGGTGGCCACCGCGGCAATCCCGGCCCGGGTCACGGTGCCCACCGTCATTGACACCGAGGCTGCGGCGCAGCCCAGCGGCGAACCCGGCCACCTCGCGATCACCGGCACCGTGCACGCCGCGCACGGCCCGCTGTACGCCGCGGTGGTCGTGCTGTTGGACTCCACAGGCGCGGTCGTGCAGAGCACCCGCACCGATTTCGACGGCGGGTACCGGTTCCCGGACCCGCCGGTGGGCGGGGAGTCAGTGGTGGTGTTCGCCGACGGGTTCGCCCCGCAGGTCCGCGACCTGACCCACCACGCGTGGGCGGAGATCGTGCTGGCTCCGGCCCCGGCCCTGGCCGTTTCCTAGCCGACGCGCGTTATCCACAGGACGCGCCAATCCCGGCCGAAGCGGATGGTTGTCCCTAGCCTCAATCCGTGCCGATCTCATTTTTGCGCCGCGCCGCGTGCGCCGCGGTTGCCGCCGCCCTTGCCCTCGTGCCGACGACGGCAGCGGACGCGCGCGTCCAATCCGGCCCCGGTCCGGTCCCGATCGGCGGGGCACGCCTGGGCGGGCACGGCGTAATCGCCGCGCCGGGGGTCGGGGCGTTGCCGCGGGTCACTGCGCCGGCGTGGCTGATCGCCGACGCGGCCTCGGGCAATGTGCTGGCCGCGCGCGACCCGCATCGGCAACGTCGACCGGCCAGCACGCAGAAGACGCTGCTCGCGCTGACCATGGAGCCGCGGCTGAACCCCAACGGTTACTACCGCGCCGACCGCGCCGACACCCGGGTCGAGGGCACACACGTGGGCCTGGTCGCCGGGCAGACCTACTCGATCAACGACCTCTGGTACGGCCTGTTCCTGCGGTCCGGCAATGACGCGGCCAACGCCATCGCGAAGGCCGGCGCCGGGCGGGACGTGGCGCGCGCGGTGAGCATGATGCGGGCCGAGGCGCGGCATCTGCAGGCCTACGACACCCGGGTGGCCAACCCCAGTGGCCTGGACGCGCCCGGCCAGTTCGCCTCGGCCTACGATCTGGCGCTGTGGGGACGGGCCGCACTCGGCCACGGCGACCTGCGGCACTACTACGGCACGCTGCGCCATGACTTCCCCGGCGCGCACAGCTCGTACCAGATCTACACGCAGAACCGGCTGATTCACCACTATCCCGGCGCGATCGGGGTCAAGGCCGGGTACACCTCACTGGCCCACAACACGTTGATCGCGGCGGCCACCCGCAACGGCCGGACCATCCTGGTGACACTGATGGGCACCCGCCGCAACATCTACGTACAGGCCCGGACGCTGCTCGACTGGGGTTTCGCGCACGCCTTGGTCAGACCGGTCGGCGTGCTGGTGAGCCCGCTGCCCGCGCTGGCCCCCGGCGACTACCCCGACCCCGGCCGCGGGCCGATTGCTGCGGGGCATCCCGCGCCGGCCGCAATACCCGAGGACAATTCGCGCTTGTCAGGGTAGCCTGGCAGGCGTGGGCGGCCGTCGCGGACCGTGGGAGAACGCCCGGCAGGCGTGGGAACGCCTGCACGGGTGGGTTTCCGCTGCGCACGCGGACGGCGGGGTGCCCGCGTTGGAGGCGCTGGACGACATCGGTGAGGTGCGTCGGGTGCTGGACCAGGCGGAGTTGGAGGCGGTGCGCACCGCCCGCCGACACGGCCGCTCCTGGGCGGAGATCGCGACCCGGCTGGGGGTTACCCGGCAGTCCGCCTGGGAGCGCTGGCGGGACCTCGACGAACCGGCCGCCGCCGCGTCGGTGGTCGAGGCGCTACCGCTGACGGTGGTGGTCGACGAGGTACTCGGGCGGGCGGCCGGCGAGGCCCGGCGCCGCGCCACCGTGCGGGTGCCGAACGTGGTTGGCCTGCAATACGACGACGCCCGCGACGTGTTGCGGGACATGGCCCTGGTGGCCATCGTTCCCGATCCCGATGCCCCGCCGATTTTCGGCGGCACGGTCACCGACCAGAGCCCGGAGGCGGGCGCCAAGGTGCCCGCCGGTTCCGCGGTCACCCTGTGGGTGGAACGCGGCGGCGGCTCCGGCGTCCGCGAACCCCGTCGCCCCGGCCCGGACCCGCGGCGTGCCGTCGAGCACGCCCCGGAGCCGGTGCCCGGCGACCGCGCGGTGGGCTGACGCGACGACTTCCCCCGAAAGCGCAGAACCGCGCGTCGCAAAACGGATTTCGGCGCGCGCTTCTGCGCTTTCGGGGTGGGTTCGGCGATCAGCGGGCCTCGGCGGAGGCCATGGGGTCGTAGCCGGGTGACTTGAACATCGTGTGCAGCTGTCGCCGCCGCACGCCCATGTTGCCGCCGTCATACAGCGGGAAGCACAACGCGTCCTGCATCAGCCCGGACAACGGCGACAGGTCGGAGTAGCTGTTCACGCCCACCAGCCGCATCGCGTCGTAGACCACCTGCACCGCCAGCTCGGAGCAGTAGACCTTGGTCATGATGGCCAGCTCGTCGCTGCGCCGTTCGGTGAGGTCGAGCTGGTGGCAGGCCTTCCAGGTCAGGTACCGCGCGGCCTCGATGCGCATCTTCAGGTCGGCCAGCATGTAGCCGGCGTTCTGATGCTCGATGACCGGCACGTTGCCCGATCGCTTGTCGGTCTTCGCGAACTCGAAGGCCTCGTCGAACGCGGCGCGCATCACGCCGACACAAGCCGACCCGATCATCGCCGCGGTCCACGAGAACGAGCGGCGGCAGATCGCCTCGCCGTCGCCGGGCTTGCCGAGGATGTTGCCCGCGGGCACCCGCACATCGTGAAAGTGCACCCGCGGGGAGGCAACGGCGCGGTGCCCGGCCGTGTCCAGGTAGCCGACGACCTCGACGCCCGGCGTCGCGCCCGGCACCACGATCACCGCCAGCGATTGCGCCGGCGGCTTGGTCAGGTCAGTGCGGCAGACCACGGTGAACAGGTGCGCCCCGTTGCCGTCCCACCCGCTGCCGTTGGTGGTGAAGTGCTTTTGACCGTTGATCACCCACTCATCGCCGTCCAGCCGCGCGGAGGTCTGCACGCCGGCGGCCGGGTCCGGGCAATCGAAGTTGGCCCCCCCGGCGACCTCGGTGAACGCGAAGGATGCCAACCGGTTCTCCGGCTCGGCCAGAATCTCGGAGACGAACTGGCGTTTCTGCTCCTCCGTGCCGAAGCCCAGGATCGGCTCCATGCCCAGGCCGGTGGCCAGCAGCGTGGTCGGCACGTTGATGTCGACCCGGGTCAGCTCCTCCGCGGCGATCGCGAAGTCCAGCGCGGACAGCCCACCGCCGCCGTATGCCTGCGGGAACAGCGCATGCACGAACCCGCCCTTGGCCATCTGCGCGTAGATGGGTTGGGTGGCGAAGAACCGGTCCTCCGGCCGCGGCAGCGGGTCGATGAGCGCGCGAACCTCGGAGAGCACCGCGGCGGCGAAGCCGCGCGCGTCGCCCTGCAGTGCCTGCTGCTCGGGGGTGAGGGTGAAGTCGATCGCCATCGGAAGTCCCTCCTCGGGGTCGGACTGCTCGCTTCCCGCCGACTATGCCCCGGGTGCGGCGACGACACACCCGCGTAGGGTCCCGGTCCGAGCGCTGCGACCCGCTCTGCTGGGTAGGCAGCACGGACTGCCGCCCGTGGGGAGGTCTCGACGTGACCGCACGCGAGGGCCCGAAGCCCGTCCTCGTGCTCATGGGCGTCTCCGGCGCCGGGAAATCCAGCGTGGCGGCGCTACTGGCGGGGCGGCTGGGCTGGCCTTTCGCCGAGGGCGACGACATGCACCCGCAGGCCAACATCGACAAGATGGCCGCCGGTCATTCGCTCGACGACGATGACCGATGGCCGTGGCTGGAGCGGGTCGCGACCTGGATCCAGGACCGGGTGGCCGACGGTGCCGGCGGCATCGTCACCTGCTCCGCGCTGAAGCGTCGCTACCGCGATGTGCTGCGCGGGCCGGGGGTGCTGTTCGTGTACCTGACCAGCTCCAAGGAGCAGATCGCCGAACGGCTGCTGGCCCGGCACGGACACTTCATGCCCGCCGCGCTGCTCGACTCCCAGTTCGCCGACCTCGAACCACCCGGTCCGAACGAGCACGTGCTGACCGTCGAGGTCACCGGCAGCGCGCAGGAGACCGCAGCGAAGGTGCTGGCAGGCCTCGACGAGGGACCACGCACATGATCATCACGGCGGCGGCGCTGCCCGCCGCGGTGCCCACCGGCGCCCCGTGGAACTCTCACGACACCCGCCTGGTCGCGGTCACCCTCGGCGGCATCGCGCTGATCGTGGCGTTCATCGTGGTGCTGAAACTGCACCCGTTCCTCGCGCTGCTTGTCGGGTCGATGGCCGTCGCCTTCGCCGCGGGAGTGCCCACCGACAAGGTGATCTCCAACTTCGAGTCCGGCGTCGGCTCGACCCTGCAGGAAGTGGGCCTGCTGATCGCGCTGGGCGCGGCGCTCGGGCGCTTGCTCGCCGATTCCGGCGGCTCGGATCAGGTGATCGAGACTTTGCTTTCCCGCACCCGGCACGCGCTGTTGCCCTGGGCGATGATGCTGGTCGCGGTGATCATCGGGCTGCCGATGTTCTTCGAGATCGGCCTGGTGCTGCTGTTGCCGGTGATCGTGCTGATCGCGCACCGCTCGGACTACCCCCTGATGCGCATCGCCATCCCGGCGCTCGCGGGTCTGTCCGCGCTGCACGGCCTGATCCCGCCGCACCCCGGGCCGTTGATCGCCATCTCCTCGGTGCACGCGCAGTTGGGCACGACATTGGCGTTGGGCATCCTGGTGGCCATCCCCACCGTGGCGCTCTGCGGACCGCTGCTGGGCTGGGTGCTGGCCCGCTGGGTTCCGGTGACGGCGGCCAACGCACCCTCGGCCCCCCGTGACAACGGGCCGGTGCCCGACCGACGTCCGAGCTTCGCCGTGGCGGTGGGCACCATCGTCTTCCCGGTGGTGCTGATGCTGGGCAAGGCCGGGGCAGACATCACGTGGGACACCGGCCACCCACCGCAGGCCCGCCGCATCCTCGACTTCATCGGCGAACCGTTGGTAGCGCTGACCCTCGGCGTGCTGTTGGCGATGATCACCTTCGGGCACGCGGTCGGATTCACCGGCTCGGAGATCTCCTCGAAGCTCACCGCGGCGGTCGGCCCGGTGGCCGCGGTCATCCTCATCGTGGGCGCCGGTGGCGGCTTCAAGCAGACACTGATCGGCGCGGGCGTGGGCAACTCGGTGGCGAAGTTCGCCAACGGGGCACACCTGTCCGTGTTGGTGCTCGGTTACCTGATTGCGGTGCTGATCCGGTTGGCCACCGGCTCCGCCACCGTCGCCACGGTGACCTCCGCCGGTGTGGTCGCGCCGCTGGCGGGCGATCTGACGTCGACTCACGCCGCTTTGCTGGCGCTGGCCATCGGCGCCGGCTCGGTGTTCCTCTCCCACGTCAATGACGCCGGCTTCTGGTTGGTCAAAGAACTGTTCGGGCTGACCGTCGGCCAGACATTCAAGACCTGGTCAGTCATGGAAACGGCGCTGTCCTTGGTCGCCTTCGGCCTGGTGATGGCCCTCTCCGTGGTGATTTAGCCGTGGCCAAGGCTGACGTCATCTGCCTCGACCACGCCACGCCCGGTTTGGGTGGTCGGGGCGACTGACAGGCGGTCGCCTCAGCCGGTGATGGCGTCCAGCATGGCGGGGGAGCCCTGCACGGCGGTGCGCTGCATGTAGTGCAGGACGCCGCGGATCCCCCCGAGTTCCTCGCCGCCGCCGGCACGGCCGGGGCCGCCGTGCACCAGGGTCGGCATCGGGGTGCCGTGGCCGGTGTTGTCCGGGGCGGCGACCGCGTCGAGCACCAGTACGCGACCGTGCCACGGGGCAACGCCACGCACGACCTCGCGCGCCACAGCCGAGTCGGCGGTTACCAGCGAGCCGACCAGCGAACCCTTGCCACGCGCGGCGAGCGCCACGGCCTCGTCCACCGAGGAATAGCTGAGCACCGTGCTCACCGGGCCGAACGGCTCCACGTCGTGCGGTTCGACGGCGCTCGCGCGGGCGCGTAGCAGCACCGGGGAGAGGAACGCGCCGCGCTCGGCATCGGCGTCGACGACATCCACCCGGTCCGGCGAGCCGAACACGATCTCCGCGGAGGAGCGCAGCGCCTCCACCGCTTTGCGCACCTCGGCCCGCTGCCCGAGGCTGGCCAGCGCACCCATCCGCACCGAGGAATTCGCCGGGTTGCCCACGGTGATACCGGCAAGCTTCGCGGAAATCGCCTCGATCACCGGATCGGCCATGGCCTCGGGCACCAGCACGCGACGGATCGCCGTGCACTTCTGCCCCGCCTTGACGGTCATCTCGGTGACCACGCCCTTGACGAACAGGTCGAACTCGGCCTGATCCACCGTCACATCAGGTCCCAGGATGGAACAATTCAGCGAATCGGCCTCGACCTGCAACGCAACGCCGCGGTTCAATACCGCCGGGTGCGAGCGCAGCACCCCCGCGGTGTGCGCGGAACCGGTGAACGCCACCGAGTCCTGCTCGCCCAGCACGTCGAGCAACCCCGACGCAGAACCGCACAACAACTGCAGCGATCCCTCGGGCAGAATTTCCGAGGAGACGATGCGTCGCACCACGGCCTCGGTCAGGTACGCAGTCTGACTGGCCGGCTTCACAATCGACGGCAACCCCGCCAGGAACGCCGGCGCCATCTTCTCCAGCATCCCCCAGACCGGGAAGTTGAACGCGTTGATCTGCACCGCGACACCCGGCCGCGAGCTCCAGATGTGCCGGCCCGCGAACACGCCGTTCTTGCCCAGCGGCTCGTCGGCCCCGTCGACCAAGATGGTGTCGTCCGGCAGTTCCTTGGCACCCTTGCTCGCGTAGACGAACGTCGTACCGAAGCCGCCGTCGATGTCCACCATCGAGTCGCGCTTGGTCGCACCGGTGCGCGCGGACAGCGCGTAGAGCGAGTCGGAGTCCCCGGACAGGAATGCCGCCAATTGCTTGAGCAGCGCAGCGCGCTGCGGAAACGTCAGCGCCCGGATCGCCGGCCCGCCGACGTTGCGCGCGTGCGCGGCCATCGCCGCGAGATCCAACCCGGTCGCGGAGATCCGTGCGACCTCCGCACCGGTCGCGGCGTCCAGCAACGGGTCCCCCGCATCGGACGCGCGGAACCAGGCACCGTTCGCGTAGCTCTCCAGCAGGTCGGACATGAGGGCGCCGCCCTTTCGTCTACATACGACAACTAGCCGTCGCTACTTCATATTACTGAAGTACTTCGAGGTTACCGCCGGAAGTCCGAGCGCGTTCCCACCGTAACGCCGGCCACCGGGAGGCAGCCCCTGCCGGCGTTGGGCGCCGCATCCGCTCGCGGCGATGCGAACACCGCGCCTGGCATCGGTTCTGAGCACCCTCTCCCGCGCCGGGCGTGATCGCACCGGCGCGGGGAGTGGCTAACTGTCCTGCATCGACTCGCGAAGTTGCCCGAGGACCCGGGCGAGCATCCGGGACACGTGCATTTGGGAGTACCCCAGTTGTTGGCCGATCTCGGCCTGGGTCATCTCGTGGAAGAACCTCAACTCGATCAGCGTGCGGTCCCGCTCGGACAGCTGGGCCAGCGCCGGGGCCACGGATCGGCAGTCCAGGAACAGGTCGATCGTCGGATCGGGCGAGCCGATCGTGTCGGCCAATGTCCACGCGTCGTGGTCATCGGCACCCGTGGGCGTGTCCAGCGAATACAAGGTGAAGTGGTCATCGACGGTCATCGCCTCGAGCACGATTTCCTCGTCCACGGCGAGCTCGGCGGCCAACTCGGCCACCGTCGGAGCCCGGCCCAGCTGGTGGGTGAGTTTCTCCGTCGCGCCGGCCAGCACGGCCTTGGTGGTCTGCACCCGCCGCGGCAGTCGGATCCAGCGCCGCTTGTCGCGGAAGTACCGCCGGATCTCGCCCTGCACCGTGGGGCGGGCGAAGGAGACGAAGTCGCTGCCGCGCTCGGGGTCGAAACGCTGGATGGCGAGCACCAGGCCGAGGAAACCGACCTGTTCGAGCTCTTCCCGATCCACCGCCGGGTTGACATAGCGCCCGGCGATCCACTTCACCAGCCCGGTGTAGCGCGCGACGATGGCTTCCTGCAGGCGCTCTCGCTGCACGCCGGTGGCGTGGGCGAAGTCGCGGAACAAATCCAGGTCTTCGACAGCCTCGGATTGCGGGGGGGTTACTACCGACATCGCCCGGAACCTTTCGCTGGGGTCCCGGGCTGTTTCAGGACCCGTCGGGTAAATACCCCTTCGCCGTCGGCTCAACCACGGCTCGGTCGGGTAGGGAAAAGGACAGACGCACACCGATCGGAGACCCGCCATGCGCTTGCCCGAGTGGCTGCACCGCCGCACCCGCCGACAGGACCGTAACCTCGACGATCACCCGACGGTGGCCACCCACCCCGCCGAGGCACTGCCCGCCAAGGGCAGCCCGGCACCCGAGCCCGGCCCCGCCACCCGTGGCCTGAGTTGGCCGGAGGTGGCCCTCGGGGAGGGCCGGGCCGGTGAGCTGGTGGAGCTGCCGGACAGCCGACCGGAGGCGGGTGGTCCGCCGGTGCGGGTGGACCCGGGCATGGTCTCGCCGGCCGCCGCGGAGCGCATGCGGCCGCTGCCCTCGATTCCGGACTGAGCTCCGGGCCGGCCGGCAGCTCAACCGCAAGCTGCGGGCATCTCGGAGTGGGTGGAAGCGTCACCCGGCGCATTCACCAAGCGATTCATTTCCCGGCCGCCGGGTATCCAGAACCCCTGCCCCGCGTCGACGGAGAGGTCGATCATCAACGGTTCGTGGCACGCCGAGCTGGGCCGACAGTTCACCGAGCTGGCCCGAGCGATGACCCCGCGGGGCTACCTCGATGCTGCGGGCCTGGTCGAGGTCGCCGCAACGCTGCTCGGGCGGAACGTCAGCGCCGGATTGACCCTGCTTCCCGCCCGCGGTGGTCCCCGCACGCTGGCCGCGACCGACGAGTTGCCGCGGGTCGTGGACGCCCTGCAGTACAGCCTGAGCGAGGGCCCCTGTCTGGAGGCCATCCGGAACGCCGACCTCGCACTCAGCGGCGATCTCGCGCACGATAACCGCTGGCCGACATTCGGGCCGCGGTGCGCCAATGAGCTGGGCGTGTTCAGCATGCTCGGCGTTCGGCTGCTGCTACAGGGTCCGGAGCGGGGCGCACTCAACTTTTATGCGCCACCGATAGGTGCATTCACCGAGACCGACGGCGACCGGGCCGCCGCACTGTCACCGTTTGTCTCGCTGGTGCTGCAGAACGAGCTGCACTCCCGCAGGATCGCCGACCTGGAGGCCGCCCTGGAGTCCAGCCGGCAAATCGGCATCGGGGTGGGCATCCTCATGGCCCGTCACCTGATCCCGGCGGAGGACGCGTTCGCCCGGCTGAGTCGCGCCAGCCAGGACCTTAACCGCAAGCTGCGCGACCTCGCCCAACAGGTCGAACTGACCGGTGAACTGCCGGGCTCCGGGGACCACGATCAGGCGGCGGCGTCGGCCTCCTAAGGCTGCGCTGTGCATGGCCGGTGCCCGCGCGGGCAGTTTCTGGGCATGCCCCGCACCGCCAATGCAACCGACGCGCCGGCCCGACCGGGCGCCGAGCAGTGGGTGCCGCAGCACGCCGATGTGGACGAATTGGCGGCCGCGGCCGGCGACTGTCGGGGCTGCGAGTTGTATGCAAACGCTTCGCAGGTGGTGTTCGGCGCGGGTGCCGACCACGCCCGCTGTGTGCTGGTCGGCGAGCAGCCCGGCGACGTCGAGGACCGCCGGGGTGAGCCGTTCGTCGGCCCTGCCGGTGGGCTGCTGCGCCGGGCCCTCGCCGAGGTTGGCCTGGACACCGACGAGCTGTACCTGACCAACGCCGTCAAGCACTTCCGGTTCACCGAGCGCGGCAAACGCAGGCTGCATCAATCGCCGGGGCCGGTTCATCTGACGGCCTGCCGGCCATGGCTGAGCGCCGAACTCGGCGAGGTGCAACCGGAGCTGATCGTCGCGCTGGGGGCCATCGCGGGGCGCGCCCTGCTCGGCACCAAGTTCCGGGTGACGAAGGAACGCGGCCGATTGCTTTCACCCAGTGAACGCGCCGAGTTCGGTCCGCCCTTTCCCGGCACCGAGAACGCGTTCTTGCTGGCCACCGTCCATCCCTCGGCCGTGCTGCGCGCCGAAGCGCGCGAGCAGGCCTATCTCGACTTCCGCGGCGACCTGCAGGTTGCCGCCACACATCTGCAGCATCGGCATTGATTGTCAGTCAGATGTCCTGCATCCGTCGGTACAGCAGGGCCAGTGCGGCGCCGGCCGCCCGGCTGCACACCTCGTCGGGCTCGCCGTCCAGGTGCAACTGAACCGCGTCGCTGACGCCGCCCACGGACACGCCGAGCCACACCGTGCCCGGCGGCTGCCCCTCCTGCGGATCGGGTCCGCCCACGCCGGTGGTGGCCACCGCGATGTCCGCCCCCAGCAGCCGCGCCACCCCCTCGGCCAGCTGCCGCGCACACTCCGCGGAGACCACTTGACGGGTGGTCACCTGCAGTACGTTGCGCTTGACCTCGGTGGCGTAGGCCACGACACCACCACGCAACCAGGCCGAGGCGTCCGAGGCCGCGGCCAACCGCGAGGTGAGAATGCCCCCGGTGAGCGACTCCGCGACCGCGACGCTCAGGCCGCGATCGCAGGCCAGCTTGGCGATCCGCTCCGGATCGGCGGGCCCGCTCACGCGATCCACTCGACGCGTTCATCCGGCGGTGGCGGCCCGGGCGGCGTGCCGCCGCCGAACGGGCGTCCACCGAGGGCGGCGCGGCCGTGCGGGGTGAGCCAGCCGGACAAATCCGGGCCCGCGGGCACGATGCCGGTCGGGTTGATGGTGCGGTGCACCTCGTAGTAGTGCCGCTTGATGTGGGTGAACTCCACCGTGTCGCCGAAGCCGGGCGTCTGGAACAGGTCGCGAGCGTAGGCCCACAACACCGGGTCCTCAGTGAGCTTGTTCCGGTTGCACTTGAAGTGGCCGTGGTACACCGCGTCGAAACGCACCAGGGTGGGGAACAGCCGCACGTCGGCCTCGGTGAGAGTGTCGCCGACCAGGTAGCGCTGGTTGCGCAACCGATCGGCCAGCCAGTCCAGACGGGCGAACAGACTCTCGAAGGCTTCGTCGTAGGCCTTCTGCTCGATGGCGAAGCCGGCGCGGTACACCCCGTTGTTGACGTCGGTGTAGACGACGTCGTTGATCTCGTTGATCTGCCCCCGCAGGTGCTCCGGCCACAGGTCCGGGGCGCCGGGTCGGTGGTGGGGGCGCCACTGGGTGGACAGGTCCTCGGTAAGGGTGAAGATGTCGTTGGTGACGACCCGCCCGGTGGGGATGTCGACGATGGCCGGCACGGTGATTCCCTTGTCGTACTGGGGATCCCGCGCCAGGTACGCCTCCTGCAGTCGTTCGATGCGCAACACCGGGTCGCGGCCGTCCGCGTCGAGGGTGAACGCCCAACTGCGCTTGTCGTGGGTTGGGCCGGCGATGCCCATGGACAGCACGTCCTCCAGCCCGAGCAGCCGCCGCGCGATCACCGACCGGTGCGCCCACGGGCAGGCCCGGGACACCACCAAGCGGTAGCGGCCGGGCTCCACCGGATAGCCGTCGCGGCCGTCGATAGTGATGCGGGTGGTGAGGTAGCGGGTGTCCCGCTGAAAATCACCGGCCATCACAGGGTGGGGTAGTCGGGCATGCGCGGAGCTCCTCGAACGCGGGTGAGGGGTTACTCCGGTCGGTTACCCGGCGTCCCGCGGGGCACACCCACCCCCCGGCGAAAGCTGTGAAGTTCCGATGATTAGGGCAAATCGGGATACCTAGCCGGTCAATTTGCGTATGTCTTAAATGAACCGTTGACGCGACGGTTCGTCGGGGAGGGGACCAGCCCTCCGTAAATGAGGTGTCCGATGCACACCGTTTCCGCCCGCCGTCGCCGTATGAGCCGTACCGCCGTTGTGCTCGCGCTGGGCGCCGCTTCCGTCGGCATGGCCGGCGCCGCACAGGCCGCCACCGTTCCTCCCGTTACCGGCTTGGTATCCACCGGCGGTCATTGGGCCCCGGCCGGCGCCGCGCTCATCCACCCCGGCATCATCACCACCACCAAGGACGCCCAATGCACCGCCAATTTCCTCTACACCGACGGCCACCACACCTACCTCGGGCAGGCTGCTCACTGCTCCGGTACCGGGCAGGCCACGGAGACCGACGGCTGCAGTTCCAAGTCGCTACCACTGGGCACCCCGGTGCGGCTCGAGGGCAGCAACGTCGTGGGCACCATGGTCTACAACTCCTGGCTGGCCATGCAGTCCGCGCACGAGACGGACAAGGACGCCTGCGCGCACAATGACCTGGCGTTGATTCAGTTGCCGGACAAGGCGGTGCGACAGGCGAATCCGTCGATCCCGGTGTTCGGCGGACCGACCGGGCTCAACACCACCGGCACGCAGGCCGGCGATTCGGTCGTCACCTACGGCAATTCCCCCCTGCGGCAGGGCATCAGCATGCTCTCCCCCAAGACCGGCACCAGCCTCGGTGACGACGACAACGGCTGGACCCACCAGATCTACACGATCACGCCGGGCATCCCCGGCGACTCCGGGTCCGCGGTGTTGGACGGTCACGGCCGCGCCCTCGGCGACCTGTCCACGTTGGAGTTCGCCCCGCTGCCCGGCGCCAACCAGGTCTCCGACCTGTCCCGGGAGCTGGCCTATGCCCGTGCCCACGGCATCAAGCACCTCCAGTTGGTGGCCGGCACCGAGCCGTTCACTGGCTCCGTCGCCTGAGCCTTATCCACAGATCCGACCGCCCCGTCCGAAAACTCGCAGCCAGCGGGTGCGGATGGGGCGGTCGAACCGCCCCGCAGTGCGGATCCTGACCTGCATCGTTCGCGCGGCGCGGGGCAGTGCTGCGACATGAGCGAGCACAGCGGCGTCGAGGCGTTCATCGGCGGGCTGAACTACACGATGCTCGTGGTGACCTGCCGCGCCGACGACCAGCCGGCCGGCTGCCTGGTCGGGTTCACCACGCAGACCAGCATCGACCCACCGCGCTTCTTGGTGTGCTTGTCCCGCACCAACGTGACCACCCGGGTGGCCGCGTGCGCCGAGCACTTGGCCGTGCACCAACTCGGCCGGGAGGACGTCGACCTGGCCCGGCTGTTCGGTGAGCACACCGCCGAGGACGAGAACAAGTTCACCCGGTGCGCGTGGACCGACGGCCCGCACGGGGTGCCGATCCTGGACCGTGCAGTGGCCTGGATGGTGGGCCGCGTGCTGTCCATCGGCGACGGCGGCGACCACGCCGAGTTCCTGCTGGAGCCGGTCGACGGGCATCGGCGCAGCTACGCCCGGGCGCTGATGTTCACCGACCTGCCGCACCTGGACCCGGGCCAAGAGGCCTGACGGGCCGTCAGCTGCGTGGACGGCGGGTGAAGGTGAGATGGGTGACGCCGCTGGGCATGGTCACGCTTTGCACGTCGAACCGTTCGTGCAGACCCTCCAGGCCGTCCCACAGGCGCTCGCCGCGGCCGACCACCATGGGCGCCACCGCGAGGTGCATGTGGTCGACGAGGTCCGCAACCAGGAATTGGCGCAGCGTGGACACGCCACCGCCGATGCGCACGTCGTCGCCGTTGGCCGCCTCTCGAGCCATCACCAGTGCCTCGGCGGGTGAGGCGTCCACGAAGTGGAACGAGGTGCCGTTGGCGAACTCGATCGAGGGTCGCGGGTGGTGGGTGAGCACGAACACCGGGGTTTGGAACGGCGGCGCGTCGCCCCACCAACCCGGCCAGTCGGGGTCCCACGGGCGGGTCGGATCGAACTTGTTGCGGCCCATGATCTCCGCACCGATGCCCTGACCCCAGGCACTGCTCAACACTCGCTCCGGACCGGCCGGGATGTCGGGCTGTTTGTCGATGCCGTGAATGACCCGGCCGTCGAACCAGGCCATCAACCGGAGGTCGGCGCTGCCGAACGGCTTTTGTCGACTCTGCCCCTCCCCGGTGCCGAAGCCGTCCAGCGAGATGCAGAAGTTGTGTACACGGGTGCGGGACAAGGAACACTCCATCCGTCGGGCAGACAGGACATGACAGCGCGGTCTGGTCAGTGTGCCGCTTCGCCCACCGCCACCGGATGAACCTGTCCCTCGGTGATCGCCATCAGCTTGTCCGGGTTGGTCACCGCATGGACGCCCGCGATCCGGCCGTCGTCGTCCAACTCAACGGTGAGGATGCCGAGCACCCGGTCCGGGGCGATGATCACCAAGCCCGGCGTGCCGTTGATCTCGGTGATCCGGAACGACATCTCCTCGTACGACACGCCCTCATACGGCCGGGTCGACCAGGTCGACAACCACGCCGCGACCTTCTTCGCCCCGGTGACCGGGGCCCGCGAGGCGCGTACCTTGCCGCCGCCGTCGGACCATACGGTCACGTCCGGCGCGAGCAGTTCCATCAACGCATTGAGGTCCCCGCCCGCGGCGGCCGCGAAGAACCGCTCGACGGCCTGCTGCGTGCTGACCGGGTCCGGGTGAAACCGCGGCCGGCGGGCCTGCACGTGCTCCCGCGCGCGGTGCGCGGCCTGCCGCACCGCGGCTTCGGACCGCTCCAGGGCGACGGCGATTTCCGCGTGGGAGAAGGCAAACACCTCGTTGAGCACGAACACCGCGCGCTCCAACGGGCTCAGCGTCTCCAGCACCACCAGCATGGCCAGCGACACCGAATCCGCCGCGGCCGCGTCGGTGGCCGGGTCGTGTTCGGTGAGGATCGGCTCCGGTAGCCACGGCCCGTAGTAGGTCTCCCGCCGGGCCTGCTCGGCGCGCAATCGGTCCACCGCCAGATTCGCCGCGATCCGCGCCAGGTACCCCCGCGGCGCCGCCACATTCGCGCGGTCGACGCCCGACCAGCGCAGCCACGCCTCCTGCACCACGTCCTCGGCGTCAGTGGCCGACCCGAGAATCCGGTACGCCACCGAGAAAACCAGCCCGCGGTGCTCGGCGAAGCTCTGCTCGACGCTCATGCCGCCACCTTCGTGGCGCGCCCACCGTGTCGCCACACCAACACGCGCGGGGTGCGCGGCAGCACCTTGTACAGGGGCCACGGGCTGCGGCTGAAGCCCTCCTTGTACGCAGCGGCCACTCGCCCGGTGAGGATCCATCGCGACGGGGAATCGTTCGGCCGGGTGAACTGGGTGACCGCGTCACCGCGGCCCAGGCTGACGTTCTGGTGGAAGTACCCGAAACGCAGCCCCGCGGGCTGCTTCCCGCGCAACTCCCCGGCCAGGTTCGCCGCGGCGTGCCCAGCCAATGCAACGCCCGTTCCGCAGGTGCCGTGCACAATGCCGTAGTTCTGCGGCACCGCGGCGGCGTCGCCGACCGCGTACACCTCTGGGTGGGAGAGCGAGCGCAACGTGCGGTCGGTGACGATCCGGCCCTGCCCGTCGACGGTGAAGCCGCCCTCGCCGGCCAGCCCCGCCGCGCGCACCCCACCGGTCCACAGCACCAGGTCGGCGTCGAGGTGCTCGTCGGCCAACGCCACGCCACCGGGCAGCACCTTGACCACCTCCGCCTCCACCCGGATTTCAACACCCAGCCGCTCCAGGGCCGTGCGCACGTAGGCCCGGGCCCGCGGTCCCATCATCGCCGCCGGCTCGCCGCGCGTCGCCAGCACCACCCGCAACTGGGGGTGCTGCTGGGCGATCTCCGAGGCCGATTCCACCCCGGTCAACCCACCGCCGACCACAACCACGGTGCCGGTGCCCAACGTGGCCAGTTGCCGGGCGAAGGCCGTCGAGCTCTGCATGCTGTCCAGCGTGTACGCGTGCTCCTGCACGCCGGGCACTCGGGTGTCGGTGACCGCGCCGAGCGCGACGACCAGCCGGTCGTAGCTCAAGGTGCCACCATCCGCAAGCCGGACGGATCGCGCATCCGCGTCCACACCGCTCACCCACCCGCGCACGAACTCCACCCGGGTGCCCATCATTCGGTCCGGAATATGAAGATGCGTCAGTTTCTGCCCGGACGCGACCTGATGCAGGCGCACCCGCTCCACGAACCGCTCGTCGGCATTGACCAACCGAATCCGCACGTCGTCGCGCCGTTTGGTCCGCCCGGCCAACCCCAACGCCGCGGTCATCCCCGCATATCCCGCGCCCAGCACCACGATCTCCATGACAACCGCCCCTTCCCGCCGCTTCTCAGTTACGAGCAGCAAGACGGGCGCCGCACCCGCGATCGTGACATCCGCCAGATGTGACCCCGATCACGCAGGGCTCACGCCGAATGAAGTCAGGACGCTTTCTTGCGCGTCGCGTGCTTCTTTGCGGGGCGCTTGCGGACCGGCTTGTCGTCCTGGCGCGCACGGGTCTTCAGCCGTGCCGGGGCGCCATTGCCGGCCTTGCGACTGCGCGCCCCCTCCACGGACGCCCGCAGCGCCTCGAGCAGGTCCACCACCTCGGCCGACGGCTCTGCCTCTGCCTCGCGCACAACCTCACGACCCTTGCCCTTGGCCTTGATCAGCTGCATGACCCGGTTGCGGTAGGTGTCCCGGTAGTTCTCCGGCTTCCACTGCGAGGTCATCGACTCGATCAGCGAGATCGCGGTGTCCATGTCCCGCCCGCTACCGCGCAGCTTGCCGGGCAGCGAGGACAGCACCTTTTCCGGCTTGCGCACCTCATCGGCGAAGTACATGGTCTCCAACACCAGCGTCTTGCCGTCGGGCCGCACCGCGGCCAGGTGTTGCTTGGCGCGCAGCACGAACGTGGCGATGGCGATCCGCCCGGCGCGGTCCATCGCGTCGCGCAGCAGCGCGTAGGCGCGGCCTCCGTCCTCCTGCGCCGGCGCGAGGTAGTAACTCTTCCGGTAGTAGATCGGGTCGATCTGCGCGGCCTCGACGAAGTCGCTGATCTCGATGGTCCGGGAGCGGCCCGGCTCCACCTCCTCCAGCTCCTTGCGGGTGAGCAGCACGTACTTGCCGTTATCGATCTCGTAGCCCTTGACGATGTCGTCGTAGTCGATTTTCCGGCCGGTGCGCTCGTTGACCCGTTTGTTCCGGATGCGGTCCGACGTCCCCTCGGCGAACTCGTGAAAGTGCACGGTCTTGTCCTCGGTCGCCGAATACAGCGAGACCGGCACGTTCACCAGGCCGAACGACAGCGACCCGGTCCATACCGCGCGAGCCATGGATCACGACCGTCGCTTGACCACGATGGCCAGCGAGAACGCCGCCGCGCTGAGGCCGGCCAGTTGCACCCGCCGTTCGCCGGCCAACTCCTTCACCCGCCGACGGGCAGGTTCCGTGCGCTCGGCGAGCTGGGACTTGACATCGAGCCGGTGCGCCAACTCCGCGGTCTCCGCGGCCAGCCGCTCCCGGGTGCGAGCGTTCTGCTCCTGCAGCTCGGCCATGCTCGGTGAACTCATCGGTGGATCTCCTCGCGCACGCGGCTGATGTCCTCCTGGGTTCCGGCAACCGCACGCCGCGGCATCGGCGGCAACGCGCGCTTGGTGCGCTTCTTGCCGACCAAGCCGAGCACCGCGGCCAGGAAGAACAGGCATACGGTGACGATCAATGCGGCCAGCCAGGTCGCCATGGTCACCGCCAGCGCGGCGATCACCGTGGTGACCAGGGCCGCGGCGCCGAACAGCGCGGTGATCCCGGCGGCGCCCATCATGCCGATGCCTACCCCCGCGAGGGCGCCTTTCTTCTGCAGCTCCTTGACGGCCAGGCGAACCTCACCGCGGGCCAGTTCGGCCGCATCCGAGGAGACCGCTGAGGTCAGCTGCCCGATCGACATTTCCTGCGGCGTTGGAGGTGACGAGGTCTGCATGCTGCCTGCTCCTTGTTGGTCGCGTGCGTCAATTGTTTGTTACCCACCACTGCTGCCTGTTAAGCACTGAGGACCCTTCAGCCGGGGCGCGCATGGCCGCCGCGATCCCGGGGCAGAAAACAGACAATGTGCAACCGACGCAGGTGAGGAGTCACAGCGGATGCCACGGCGGCCATACAGCAACGAGAGCGAACGACCCGTGCGTGACCAGCACGGTCACCCGTTACCGGACCAGGCGGGCAGCCGGGCCCTGAGCCCTGACCAGATCGACCAGGGACTGGCCGCGCTGCCCGGCTGGAAACGTCGCGGCCGCGCTCTGCTGCGCACCGTGCCGGTGGCTCGGGACAGCCGCGAGGCGTTGCGGGAAGGCGTGCGCACGGTGATCTCCGATGCGGACCGCCTACGTCTCGAGGACGGCACGGACAACCTGACCATCGCCCTGCAGGGCGAACCCGAGCTGACCGCGGCAGACCTGGAGACCGCCGCTCGCATCGACACCGTGCTCAGCGGCTCCGGGACCGACCGCGGCAGCAGCTGACGACGACGCACTATCCTCGGGGCATGGCGAACGCCGCAGTCGTCGCCCTCCAGCTCGACGAGGGCGAGCGCGCCCGGCAGTTGGTCGCCGCACAGGAGATGGCCGAGCATCTCTTCGTCGAGGTGATGCAGCGTCAGATCATTCGGCCGGGGCTTGGCGAACGGGACACCAGCGACGCCATCCGAGATTTGGCCGCGGACCAGTTCGGCACCCAGCGTTGGTGGCACAAGCGGATCGTGCGGGCCGGGGAGAACACCCTGACCATCTACCGGGAGAACCCGCCGGACCGACTGATCGCCGAGGACGACATCGTCTTCCTCGACTTCGGTCCGATCTTCGCCGAGTGGGAGGCCGACTACGGCCGCACCTTCGTGCTCGGCGACGACCCGGCCAAACACGAGCTGTGTGCCGCCCTGGACGAGGTCTGGGTGGCTGCCCAGGGCTATTTCGCCGATACCCCGGACATCACCGGCGCGCAGCTCTACGACCACACCTGCGTGTTGGCCCAAGAGGCGGGGTGGGAGTTCGGCGGCATCATCGCCGGCCACCTGGTCGGGCAGTTCCCGTACGAGCGCGTGGGCCTGGACGAGGTGGAGACCCGCATCGCGCCCGGCTGTGACCTGCCCATGCGGCGCACCGACGCCCGCGGCGTGTACAGCCACTGGATCCTCGAGGTGCACCTGATCGACCGAGCCCGCGGGTTCGGCGGTTTCGTCGAGGAACTGCTCGACCTCGGCCCCCGCGCTCGCTGACTACACAACGCCC
>DASXPS010000201.1 GCA_036493475.1 Sporichthyaceae bacterium
CTGTTCGACCGTTTCGCCGATCTGATGAGCAATAGGAGCGTGGATGCCTCGGCGTGACGACATCGACTCGGTGCTGGTGATCGGGTCCGGCCCCATCGTCATCGGGCAGGCCTGCGAGTTCGACTACTCCGGCACCCAGGCGTGCCGGGTATTGCGCAGCGAGGGCGTGCGGGTCAGCCTGATCAACTCCAACCCGGCGACGATCATGACCGACCCGGAATTTGCCGACGCCACCTACGTCGAACCGATCACTCCGGAGATGGTGCGCAAGGTCATCGAGAAGGAACGTCCGCAGGCGTTGCTCGCCACCCTCGGTGGGCAAACCGCGCTGAACGCGGCGATGGCGCTGCACGCCAACGGCACGCTGGACGAGTTCGGTGTGGAGCTCATCGGCGCCAACGTCGCGGCCATCGAGGCCGGGGAGAACCGGGAGAAGTTCAAGCAAATCGTCGCCGACATCGGCGCGGAGTGCGCCCGTTCGGCGATCTGCCATTCCATGGACGACTGCCTCAAGGCGGTCGAGGACCTCGGCTACCCGGTGGTGGTACGGCCCTCGTTCACCATGGGCGGCGCCGGCTCCGGCATGGCGTACAACGAGGAGGATCTGCACCGCATCGCGGGTTCAGGGTTGACCGCCTCGCCGACCACCGAGGTGCTGCTGGAGGAATCCATCCTCGGCTGGAAGGAGTACGAACTCGAGCTGATGCGCGACCGTGTCGACAACGTGGTGGTCATCTGCTCGATCGAGAACCTGGACCCGATGGGCGTGCACACCGGTGACTCGATCACGGTCGCGCCCGCGCTGACGCTGACCGACCGCGAGTACCAGCACATGCGCGACGTCGCGATCGACATCATCCGCGCGGTCGGCGTGGACACCGGCGGCTGCAACATCCAGTTCGCGGTGGAGCCGGACACCGGCCGGCTGATCGTGATCGAGATGAACCCGCGGGTGTCCCGGTCCTCCGCACTGGCGTCGAAGGCCACCGGGTTCCCGATCGCCAAGATCGCCGCGCGGCTGGCCGTCGGCTACACCCTGGACGAGATCCGCAACGACATCACCCAGGTCACCCCGGCCAGCTTCGAGCCGACGCTGGACTATGTCGTGGTCAAGGTGCCGCGGTTCGCGTTCGAGAAGTTCCCGCAGGCCGACGCTCGGCTGACCACGCACATGAAGAGCGTCGGTGAGGCCATGGCCATCGGCCGCAACTTCACCGAGGCACTGCAGAAGGCGCTGCGCTCGTTGGAGAAGCGGGACGCCACGCTGTCCTGGGCCGGTTCGCCCGGCGACGCCGCGGCGTTGCTGGAGAAGATCGCCACCCCCTACGACGGGCGGCTGCGCGACGTCATCGGCGCGCTACGCGCCGGCGCCACGCCCGAGCAGGTCCACGACGCCACCAAGATCGACCCCTGGTTCGTCGACCAGTTGTTGCTGCTGCACGAGGTCGCCGGGGAATTGGCCGGCGCCGAGCAACTGGACCCGGACATCCTCCGACTGGCCAAGCGGCACGGCTTCTCCGACGCGCAGATCGCGGAGATCCGTGGGCTGCCCGAGGCCGTGGTCCGCGGTGTGCGGCACGCGCTGGGCATCCGCCCCGTCTACAAGACCGTGGATACCTGCGCCGGGGAGTTCGAGGCGCACACCCCGTACCACTACTCGTCCTATGACTCCCAGACCGAGGTGAGGCCGGGTCAGAAACCGAAGGTGATCATCCTCGGGTCCGGACCCAATCGCATCGGGCAGGGCGTGGAGTTCGACTACTCCTGCGTGCATGCCTCGTTCTCGCTGCGCGACGCCGGGTTCGAGACCGTCATGGTCAACTGCAACCCGGAGACCGTTTCCACCGACTACGACACCTCCGACCGGCTGTACTTCGAGCCGCTCACCCTGGAGGACGTGCTCGAGGTGGTGCACGCCGAGCAGCGCACGGGTGAGGTGGTCGGGGTCGTGGTGCAACTCGGCGGGCAGACGCCGCTGGGCCTGGCTCGGTCGCTGAAGGAGGCCGGGGTGCCGATTGTGGGTACCTCGCCCGAGGCCATTCACCTGGCCGAGGACCGCGGCGCGTTCGGCCGGGTACTGGCCGCCGAGGGCCTGACCGCACCGAAGTGGGGGACCGCCTTCTCCTTCGCCGAGGCCAAGGCAATCGCCGATGAGGTCGGCTATCCGGTGCTGGTCCGCCCGTCCTACGTGCTGGGCGGGCGCGGCATGGAGATCGTCTACTCCGAGCAGATGCTCGCCGACTACATCTCCCGGGCCACCGAGATCTCCGCGGACCGTCCGGTGCTCGTCGACCGATTCCTCGACGACGCGGTGGAGATCGACGTCGACGCCCTCTACGACGGCACCGAGTTGTTCCTCGGCGGCGTGATGGAGCACATCGAGGAGGCCGGTATCCACTCCGGTGACTCGGCCTGCGTGCTGCCGCCGATCACCCTGGGCAACCAGGACATCGAGCGCATCCGCGCGGCCACGGAGTCGATCGCCCGCGGCGTCGGGGTGCTTGGCCTGATCAACGTGCAGTACGCGATCGCCGCCGACGTGCTCTATGTGCTGGAGGCGAACCCGCGGGCATCGCGCACCGTGCCGTTCGTGTCCAAGGCCACCGCCACCCCGCTGGCCAAGGCGGCGGCCCGGGTGATGCTCGGCGCCACCATTCCGGAGTTGCGCGTCGAGGGATTGCTGCCCCGGCAGGGCGATTGCGCCGACCTGCCCTTCGACGCCCCGGTCGCGGTCAAGGAAGCCGTGATGCCGTTCAACCGGTTCCGCACCCCGGACGGTCGGCATGTCGACACCATCCTGGGCCCGGAGATGCGCTCCACCGGCGAGGTGATGGGCATCGACTCCTCGTTCGGCACGGCCTTCGCCAAATCGCAGGCCGGCGCCTACGGCTCGCTGCCCATCAAGGGCGCGGCGTTTGTGTCGGTGGCCAACCGGGACAAGCGGGCGATGATCTTCCCGGTGAAGCGGTTGGCCGACCTCGGCTTCGAGATCCTGGCCACCGGCGGCACCGCGGACGTGCTGCGTCGCAACGGTGTGCAGGCCACCGTGGTGCGCAAGGGTCACCACGGCCCGGGTCCGGCCACCGAGCAGTGGCCGGACGGCGAGCCGACGATCGTGACGCGCATTCAGAACGGCGAGATCGCGCTGATCGTGAACACCCCGTTCGGCGTCGGCTCCCGGGTGGACGGCTGGGACATCCGCACCGCGGCGGTCGGCTCGAACACGTTGTGCGTGACCACCGTCCCCGGTCTGGCTGCCGCGGTGCAGGGCATCGAATCCCTGCTGCGTGGCGAGATTGGCGTGCGCTCGCTGCAGGAGTACGCCGCCGCGCTCAACGCGGCCCGCGGTCGATGAACGCACCCACCCCTCCCTTGCGTCCGAAGAAGTGTGGGTGCGCGGACACTGTTCTTCGGACGCTACGGGAATGGCGGGTGGGATGAGCGCGGCGTATGAGGCGCTGCTGCGGCGTGCCATGTTCGCCGCGGGCGGGGGCGACCCGGAGGCCGTGCACCACCGGGTGATCACCGCCCTGGCCAAACTCGGCGGCATCCGGCTGGGCCGCCGGGCGCTGGAGCGCATCCCGCGGCCGAGTGCACCGGTGGAGGCGTTCGGGCTGTGTTTTCCCAACCCGGTTGGGTTGGCGGCGGGCATGGACAAGGACGGCGTGGCCATCCCCGCCTGGGCCGCGCTGGGCTTCGGCTTCGTCGAGGTCGGAACCGTCACCCGCTACCCGCAGCCGGGCAACGCCGCGCCGCGGCTGTTCCGGTTGGTGGAGTCCGAGGCCATCGTGAATCGGATGGGCTTCAACAACGCGGGCGCCGCCGCGATGGCGGTACGGCTGTCGCGGTTGGGCCCGCGACCGATCCCGGTCGGCGTCAGCCTGGGCAAGTCCAAGATCACCGCGGTCACCGACGCCACCGAGGACTACCTCAACTCACTGGAACTGCTGCTGCCCCACGCGGACTACGTCGCGGTCAACGTCAGCTCGCCGAACACGCCGGGGCTGCGATCGCTGCAGGACCGGGCCGCGCTGGACGAGTTGCTCGCCGCGCTGCGCCGGCACACCGTCGCGCAAGCGGGCCCGGCCGGGCCGACGCCGCTGCTGCTGAAGATCGCCCCGGATCTCACCGACCGCGCCGTGGCAGAGATCCTCGAGGTCTGCGCGAACCGTGGGGTGGCCGGGATCATCGCCACCAACACCACGCTGGCCCGCGACGGCCTGGCATCGGCCGATGTCGACCGCGGGGCGGAGGCCGGCGGCCTGTCCGGCCGACCGTTGCGCGAACGCGCACTGGCAATGGTCGAGTTCGTGGTCAAGGAGGCGGGGGACACGCTGCCGGTGATCGGGGTCGGCGGCATCCTCGAGCCGGATGACGCGCTGCGCATGCTCGACGTGGGCGCCCGACTCGTCCAGCTGTACACCGGGTTCGTCTACCGCGGACCGGGCTTGGTGCGAGCGATCAGCGCCGCTGCGGCGCAGCGGCCCGCACGGATCTAGCGACCCCTCCCTACCGTGCTCGAGATGCCGGATTGGACAGCGAAACAAACAAAGGCAATAATGTTACTTATGTATTCACCGCGCCTGCTGCTCGCCATCCCATTGCTCGCCACCCTCGGCCTGACCGCGGGCTGTGGCGGTGCGTCGGATGTTGTCGGCGGCCGGGCCGCCGCGGCGATCACCACGCCGGCACCCAGCGCGACACCGGCCGCCGGCGGGACGCTGAACCTGGTCGCATATTCCGTGGTCAAGTCCGCGTTCGACAAACTGATCCCCGCCTTCCAGGCCACCGACGCGGGCCGCGGTGTGCAGATCAATGCCTCCTACGGCGCGTCCGGCGACCAGTCCCGCAAGGTCGAGTCGGGCCTGCCCGCGGACATCGTGAACTTCTCGCTGGCCCCGGACGTCACCCGACTGGTCGGCGACGGCCTGGTCGATGCCGGCTGGCAGAACGACGGCCACAACGGGATCGTCAGTACCTCGGTGGTCACCATTGTGGTGCGCAAGGGCAACCCCAAGGGCATCCACGGCTGGGACGATTTGATCCGCGACGGCGTGCAGGTGGTCACCCCGAACCCGCTGTCCTCCGGCTCGGCGAAGTGGAACCTGCTCGCGCCGTATGCGCAGGAGAGTAACGGTGGGCAGGCCCGCCAGGCCGGGCTGGACTTCGTCGAACAGCTGATCGCGCACACCAAGGGCCAGCCCAAGTCCGGCCGCGAGGCCACCGAGCTGTTCGAGCAGGGCACCGGGGACGCGCTGCTGTCGTATGAGAACGAAGCCATCCTCACCGAGCAGACCGATTCGAACATCGAGCACGTCACCCCGTCCACCACGTTCCGGATCGAGAACCCGTTCGCGGCGCTGACCAGGACCTCGAATCCGCAGGCCGCGCAGGCCTTCCACGACTTCTTGTACAGCCCCGCCGCACAGGAGATCTGGGCCTCGGTGGGTTACCGCCCGGTGGATTCGACTGTGCTCTCCGAGCACGCCGCGCAGTTCCCGAACCCGCAGAAGGTGTGGTCGATCGCCGACCTCGGCGGCTGGGACGCGGTCAACTCGGACCTGTTCGACCCGAGTACCGGCCCGATCGCCCGGTTCTACAACGGCTCCTGACGGCCGGTCAGTACTGATGGCCGGGTCAGTGGTGGTCGCGCCGTCCGCCCCCTCCCGAGCCGTACGCTCCCGCGGTGGGGTAGGGGGCGTCGGCCCGGTTGGGTTGGGCGTGGCCACGCTATGGCTGAGCATCATCGTGCTGCTGCCGTTGGCGGCGCTGCTGAGCAAGTCCTTCGTCGGCGGACCGACTTCGTTTCACCGCGCGATCAGCACACCCGGCGCGGCGCACGCGCTGTACTTCACCCTCGTCGTGTCCGCGATCGTGGCATTGATCAACACCGTGCTCGGCACGTTGATCGCCTGGGTGTTGGTGCGCGACGAGTTCGCTGGCAAGGCCGTAATGAACGCGCTGATCGACCTGCCGTTCGCGCTGCCCACCATCGTGGCCAGCGTGGTGCTGCTGGCGCTGTACGGGCCGCACAGCCCGATCGGGTTGAACCTGGTGGCCACCAAACCGGCGGTCGCGGTGGCCCTGCTGTTCGTCACGTTGCCGTTCGTGGTGCGCTCGGTGCAGCCGGTGCTGTTGGAGCTGGACCTGGAGGCCGAGCAGGCCGCCGCCTCGCTCGGCGCGAGTAACTGGGTCACCTTCCGCCGCGTGGTGCTGCCCGCGCTGGCCCCGGCGTTGTTCTCCGGTGCCGGGTTGGCCTTCGCGCGCGCGGTCGGCGAGTACGGCTCGGTGGTGCTCATCGGCGGCGGCATCCCGCGCGACACCGAGGTCGCCGCGCAGTACATCGCCACGCAGATCGAGATCGACCGCCCGCAGGCCGCGGCCGCGGTGTCGGTGACCCTGCTGGTGATCTCGTTCCTGGTGCTGTTCCTGCTGCGCCTTTTCGCCGGCCGCGCGGCCCGGGGCGCGGGACACTGATGCAGCAGAGCACCCGGTCCCGCATCGCCCTGCGGGTGATCGCGTTGGGGTATCTGGCGCTGCTGCTCGCGGTGCCGCTGGCGATGATCTTCTACCGCACCTTCGAACGCGGACTCGGCGCGTTCCTCGACCAGATTTCCACGCCCGCCTGCATTTCCGCGATCAGCCTGTCGTTGGCGATCGTGGCGATCGTGGTGCCCGTCAACGTGGTGCTCGGCGTCGTCACCGCGTTGGCGCTGGCCCGCGGACGCTTTCCGGGCAAGAGCATCCTGCAGGCGGTCGTGGACCTGCCCTTCGCGGTGTCCCCGGTGGTCGTGGGTGTCTCGCTCACCCTGCTGTGGGGCGTGCACGGCTGGTTCGGCGGCCTGGCCGGGCACGGCATCCACGTCATCTTTTCCGTGCCCGGCATGGTGATCGCGACCATCTTCGTGACGCTGCCCTTCGTGGTGCGCGAGGTGGAACCGGTGCTGGTGGAGATCGGCCAGGAACAGGAACAGGCCGCGGCCACCCTCGGCGCGCCCCGCGCGCAGATCCTGCGGCGCATCACGCTGCCCGCGATTCGTTGGGGCCTGGCCTACGGCGTGGTGCTCACCGTGGCCCGGTCGCTGGGGGAGTTCGGGGCGCTCACCGTGGTGGCGGGCGGCGTGGCCGGAAAGTCGCAGACGCTGACGCTTCTGGTGCACGCCCGCTATCTGGACGACCGCAATACCTATGGCGCCTACTGCGCGGCCACCGTGCTGATGGCGATGGCCCTACTCACCCTGCTGCTCATGGTGCTGGTGAACCGTCGTCGTGCGGTGCGAACCGAGGAGGTGGCCGGGTGATTTCGGTCTCCGGCGTCAGCAAGCGGTACGGCTCCGCCCAGATCCTGAACGACGTCTCGCTGAGCATCCCCGACGGTTCGTTGACGGCGCTGCTCGGCCCGTCAGGTTCGGGTAAGACCTCGCTGCTGCGCATCATCGCCGGTCTGGAGGACCCCGATGGCGGCAGTGTGGTCATCTCCGGGCAGAACGTCACCGCGGTTTCCCCGCAGCAGCGCAACATCGGCTTCGTCTTCCAGCATTACGCCGCGTTCAAGCACATGACGGTGCGGGACAACGTCGCGTTCGGTCTGACGATCCGTAAGCGACCCAAGAAGGAGATCGAAGGTCGCGTCTCGGAGTTGCTCGGCATCGTCGGCCTGGCCGGCTACGCCCTTCGATACCCCTACCAACTCTCCGGCGGTCAACGACAACGCATGGCGCTGGCCCGGGCCCTGGCAGTGGAGCCGAAGGTGCTGCTGCTCGACGAGCCGTTCGGTGCGCTGGATGCCAAAGTGCGCGAGGACCTGCGGGCCTGGCTGCGCCGGCTGCACGAGGAGGTGCACGTCACCACCGTGCTGGTCACCCACGACCAGGAAGAGGCCATGGATGTGGCCGGACACATCGCGGTGATGAACGCGGGGCGAATCGAGCAGTTCGGCGCCCCCCGCGAGGTTTACGAGTCCCCGGCGACGGAGTTCGTGTTGCGCTTCCTCGGCCCGGTCGCGGAGTTCCGGGGGCGCCTGGTCCGCCCGCACGACCTGCGTGTCACCAGGCACCCTGAGCCCGGCGCGGCCGCCGCCACGGTCATCCGGATCAGTCACCTGGGCTTCGAGGTGCGTATCGAGTTGGAGGTGCCCGATGCCCCGCCGGTCACCACGCAGGTGACCCGGGGGGAGGCCCGCCACCTGGACGTGTATCCCGGTGACGAGGTCTGGGTCAGTGCTTCGGTCGGGCCGGCGCCGAGCCGGGTCGCGGTTTAGCCGCCACTGGCGTGCCGTCCGCGTGCAGCTGCACCGGCGGCCCGAGCTTCAACTGCGCCAGTTGCGCCTGGATCTTGGCCTTGTCGCCCACCGCGACCACCCGCAGTGCGTTCGGATCCAGATGGCGCAGCAGCGCCTGGCGCACCTGGTCGGCGGTCAACGGGTTCACCCGGTCGGCCAGCCCGCGGTAGTAGTCCAGGGGGAGACCGAGCACGAACATCGCGGCCACGGTGCCCGCGGTGTCCTTGGTGGACTGAAACAGGCCGGGGATCGCGCCCAGATAGGACTGCTTGCCCTGGGCCAGTTCGGCGGCGGTCACGTCGTGCGAACGGATCCGGTTGAGCTCGGCGAGGATCTCGCGCACCGCGTCACCGGTGTGCGCGGTCTCCACCGAACCGGACACGTCGAACAGGCCGGGGCCCCTGGTCGACCCCAAGTTGGAGTAGACCCCATAGGTGTAGCCGTGCTTCTCCCGCAGGTTGATGTTCAGCCGGCTGGACAGACCCAACGAGCCGAAGATGCGGTTGCCCACCTGCGTGCGCTCGTAGTCCGGGTCGAGGCGGGACAGCCCGACCTCGCCGAGTTCCAACGCGGTCTGCGCGGCTCCGGGCGTGTCCACGATCGCCACCCGGTCGCCGGCCGCCTTGCCGGCAGTGGGGGTGGCGGGCAGCGGGGCGTGGCCCCGCCAGTCGCCGAAGGACTTCTGCGCCAGTGCCCGCGCCGCGTTCGGCGTCAGGTCGCCGACAAGCACCAACGCGGCGGTGTCCGGGGTGAACGCGCGGGCGGCGAACTGCTGCACGTCCTTGGCGGTGATGGCACCCAACCCGTGGTGGGTGCCGCTGGGTAGGTGGCCGTACGGGTGATTCGAGCCGAATACCTGACGCAGCGCCACTTTCCAGGCGGTGGTGGCCGGCGTGGTCTTCTGCTGGGCCACCGCCACCTGCATGTCCGAACGCACCCGGGTCAGCGCGTCGGTCGCGTAGGTCGCCCGCCGGGCCAACGTGGAGATCAGGTTGACCGACGACGCGGCCTGTGGGGCCAACGTCTGCATGGTCACCTCGGTGTACTCGGTGCGCGCCCGGGTGGTCAGGTCCGCGCCGAGATCCGCGACGCGCGCCGCGATGGCCTCTGCGTCCTGCTTGCCCGCGCCCTGACGCATGGCGGCCGCGACGAACGCGGCGAGTCCGGGGCGACCCCTCGGGTCCTGCGCGCTGCCGTAGCGGGACACCAGCGACGCGGTCACCACCGGCAGGTCGTGCGACTGCACCAGGAAAACCGGCAGGCCGTTGGGCAACTGGAAGCGTTCGATCCTCGGCAGTTGCGCCGCGGGCGCGGGTGTCGGCCCGGGCACCCGGTTACGCCACGCCTGCGCCGATTTCACCTTCGCGGCCTTCTCGGTGGGCGCGGGCGGAGCGGCCGGGTCCGCCGGCAGCACCCTCGGGCCGGGCACGGTGTCCACCACCACCCGCCCGGTGGAGCGCAGCTGCTCGGCGATGAAGGACTTGACCGCCTTGGCGTCGATCGCGACGTAGCGGTTGATGTCCTTCTGCAAATAATCGGGCGTGCCGAGATAGGCGTTGTAGCGATTGAGGTTGTCAGCGCGTCCGTCGAAGTCGCCGATCCGTTCCATGTCCCGGACCAGGCCGCTGATCAGGGTGTTCTTCGCGGCCTGCAACTGCTCGGGAGACGGGCCCTTCGCGCGCAGCGTGGCGAGGTCGGCGTCGATGGCCGCCTTCAGTTCCTCGGCAGTGTGGCCGGGCTTGGCGGTGGCGCTGATGGAGAACACCGATGGGTAGCGCAACGAGTACTGGGAGGCCTCCACCGACTGCGCGATCTTCTTGTCGTGCACCAGGTCCCGGTAGAGCAGGCCGGCCTGGTCGTTGGCGAGCACGGTGGCGGTGACATCGCCGGCCGCGTCACCGGGCTTGAACGCCGGTGACGTCAACCAGCCCATGGTGACCCGCTGCAGGTCCACCTTGTCGGTGAGCGTGACGTCCTTCTCCGCCGTGATGTGCGGGATGGTGATGTTCGGCTTGGGCGGGGTGGCGCCCTTTTTGATCGGCCCGAAGTATTTGGCGATCCACGACCTCGCCCGTGCCGGATCGAAGTTGCCGGCCACGACCAGCGTCGCGTTGTTCGGCACGTAGTAGGTCTTGAAGAACGCGCGCACCTCGGCCAATTTCGCGTTCTGAATATCGGTGTGCGAGCCGATCACGTCGGCGTGGTACGGGTGCGAGGCCGGGAACAGTTGGTGGTAGAGCTCCTGATTGCTCAATGCGTAGGGTGCCTGCTCCCAGTTCTGCCGCCGCTCGTTGCGCACCACCTCCTGCTGGTTGTAGAGGCTGGCCGCGTCGAGCCGGTCGAGCAGGAAGCCCATCCGGTCGCTCTCCGCCCACAGCGCCAACTCCAGGCGGTCCGCGGGTAGGTCACCCATCAGATAGTTGGTGCGGTCGAAGCTGGTGGAGGCGTTGAAGAACGCGCCGGTGCCCTCGATGAGCTTCTCCAGCTTGCCCTCCGGGATGTGCCCGGAGCCCTGGAACATCATGTGCTCGAACAGGTGGGCGAAGCCGGTCTGGCTGGGCTTCTCGTTGGCCGCGCCGACGTGGTACCAGATGTTGGTCGAGACGGTGCTCACGTGCGGGTCGCGGGAGAAGATCACCTGCAGGCCGTTGGGCAGCGTGTAGGTCGAGGTGGGCAAGGAGACCTGCGGCACCGCGGTGGCCGCCACTGCCCGGTCGGTGTCGTGCACCGCCACCGCGGCGGTGCAGACCAGAGCACCGACCAGCAAGGGGATCAACCGGTGGGCGCGACCCGATCGGAACATGGTTCTCCTTCAGCGGCAGTGGTCCCCGCGGGTGACCAATGGTGCGTACCCGCACAATTGTGCCGTGACTGAGCCATTCGGACAGCGTTTGTGGGCCACCATCGAGCGGTGCGGCCCGTTGTGCGTCGGCATCGACCCGCACGCGGAGCTGCTGGCGGCCTGGGGCCTGCCCGACGACGCGGACGGCGCAGAGCGGTTCGGCCGCACGGTGGTCTCCGCCCTGGCCGGGGCCGTGGCCGTGGTCAAACCGCAGTCGGCGTTCTTCGAACGGTTCGGCTCGCGCGGGGTGGCCGCGCTCGAACGCGTGCTGGCCGACGCCCGGGCCGCCGACCTGTTGTGCATCACCGACGTCAAGCGCGGCGACATCGGCACCACCGCGGCCGCCTACGCCAGGGCCTACCTGGACCCGGCCTCGCCGTTGTACTCCGACGCGATCACCGTCTCGCCATACCTCGGGTTCGGTTCGTTGCGCCCGTTCCTGGACGCCGCCGCCGCGCACGGCGGCGGCGTGTTCGTGCTCGCGCTGACCTCCAACCCGGACGGCCCGCAGGTACAACACGCGGTGGGCGCGGACGGACGGACCGTCGCGGGCACCATGCTGGCCGCGGTGCGGGAGCACAACGGGGACGCGCAACCACAGGGCAGTGTGGGCGCGGTGGTCGGCGCGACCATCGGAGACACGGCGGAAAATCTGGCCATTAACGGCCCGTTGTTGGTGCCCGGTCTGGGTGCCCAGGGGGGGAGCGGATCGGACCTGGAGCGCATCTTCGGTGGGCTGGGCCGGCATGTGGTGCCGAGTGTCTCCCGGGAGATCTTGCGCGTGGGGCCGGATGAGCGGGCGTTGCGGGAAGCCGCGATCAGGGCCGGGCACGGATACGCCCGGGTACTGGGGTAACGTCTGTGCGTCCAGTGGTCGGCCGGCTGCTCACAAGGGGGTCTTAGTTCGGCCATTGCGCTGTGGGGTTGCATTGTTCGTCCAACCCGCGATACGTAGTTTCGAGACATCTTGTCGCTGAGTTCCTGACCGTTCCGAAACAACCGAGGTGACCCTCCGTGGCTCTTCCTCCGCTGACTCCCGAGCAGCGCGCCGCAGCACTGGAGAAGGCCGCCATTGCGCGCCGTGAGCGGGCCGAGGTGAAGAACCGTCTCAAGCACGGGGGTACCTCCCTGGCCAATGTCATCAAGGAGGGCCAGGAGAACGAGATCATCGGCAAGATGAAGGTCTCCGCGTTGCTGGAGTCGATGCCCGGCGTCGGCAAGGTGCGCGCGAAGCAGATCATGGAGCGCCTCGGCATCTCCGAGACCCGACGTGTCCGGGGTCTCGGCACCAACCAGATCGCCGCGCTGGAGCGCGACTTCGGCGCCGGTTCTTGACCGACACGCCGTCCGGCGTCGCGGAGCAGCCGAAGATGCCACGCCTGCTGGTGTTGTCCGGCCCGTCCGGGGTGGGCAAGTCCACTCTGCTGCAGGTGCTGCGCGCGGAGTGCCCGGATCTGTGGATCTCGGTATCCGCGACCACCCGTCACCCCCGGCCGGGAGAGCGGCACGGCGTGGAGTACTACTTCACCGACCGGGCCGAGTTCGACGCGATGGTGGCCGACGGACTGCTGTTGGAGTGGGCCGAATTCGCCGGCAACCGGTACGGGACGCCGCGTGCGCCGGTGCTGGACCGGTTGGCCGCCGGGGATTCGGTGCTGCTGGAGTTGGAGATCCAGGGAGCCCGTCAGGTCAAGAAGCAGATCCCCGAAGCAGTGTTGGTGTTCTTGGCCCCGCCCAGTTGGGAGGAACTGGTGCGCCGGCTCACCGGTCGGGGCACCGAACCGGCCGATGTGATCTCCCGGCGGCTACAAGTGGCCCGCGAGGAACTGGCCGCGGAAGCCGAGTTCGACGTGACGCTGGTGAACACGTCGGTCCAGGATGTGGTCGCCGAACTGTTAGCCTTGCGGAGCCATCCCGTCTGAAACGGGGCATTGACCTGCTGAAAGGCGTCACCTGCGTGTCCGGAACCTTCGCCTCTCCCGAGGGCATCACCAACCCGCCGATCGACGAGTTGCTCGAGGCCACCGACTCCAAGTACAGCCTGGTCTCCTACGCGGCCAAGCGTGCCCGGCAGATCAACGCCTACTACTCGCAGTTGGGCGAGGGCCTGCTGGAGTACGTCGGCCCGCTGGTCGACACCCACCTGCACGAGAAGCCGCTGTCGATCGCCCTGCGCGAGATCAACGCCGGTCTGCTCACGAGCGAGCCGCTCGAGCCGACGGTCGGCTAGCCGGGTTCCGTCGTGCCCGCCGACCCGCCGAATATTGTCCTGGGGGTCGCGGGCGGGATTGCCGCGTACAAGTCCTGCGAGTTGCTGCGCCGGTTCACCGAGGGCGGGGCGTCGGTGCGCGTGGTGCCGACCGAATCCGCGCTGAAGTTCGTCGGCGCGGCCACCTGGGCCGCCCTGTCCGGGCAGCCGGTGGCCACCGATGTGTTCGACGACGTGCACGAGGTGCCGCACGTGCGGCTGGGTCAGCGCGCCGATCTGGTGGTGGTCGCGCCGGCCACCGCGGACCTGATGGCCAGGGCCGCCGCGGGGCGCGCCGATGATTTGTTGACCGCCACGCTGCTCACCGCGCGCTGTCCGGTGCTGTACGCGCCGGCCATGCACACCGAGATGTGGTTGCACCCGGCCACGCAGGAGAACGTGGCCACCTTGCGGCGCCGCGGCGCGGTGGTGCTGGATCCGGCCTGGGGTCGGCTGACCGGTGCGGACACCGGCCCGGGGCGGCTGCCCGAACCCGAGCAGATCTACGCGGTCGCCCAGCGGCTGTTGAGCCGGGGCAACCTGCCCGCGGATCTGACGGGGCGTCGGGTGTTGGTCTCGGCGGGGGGCACCCGTGAACCGGTGGACCCGGTGCGGTTCCTGGGTAACCGGTCCACCGGTCTGCAGGGCTGGGCGTTGGCCACCACCGCGGCCGCGCGCGGCGCTGAGGTGATCCTGGTGGCGGCCAATGTGGAGTTGCCGGATCCGGCCGGGGCCAAGGTGATCCGGGTCGAAACCGCTCTGGAGTTGCGGGCCGCGGTCCTGGAGGCGGCCTCCGAGGTGGATGTGATCGTGATGGCCGCCGCGGTGGCGGACTTCCGTCCGGTGAACCCGGCCGGCGCCAAGCTGAAGAAGGGTGACGTCGCTCCCGACCCGATCGCGCTCACCCGCAATCCCGACGTGCTCGCCGAGTTGTGCGCGCGCCCGCACCCCGGTCAGGTGATCGTGGGGTTCGCCGCGGAGACCGGCGACGCCACCGCCTCGGTGCTCGAGCACGGTCGGACGAAGTTGGCCCGTAAGCAGTGTGACCTGCTGGTGGTCAACGAGGTAGGCCCGACCAAGGCCTTCGGGACTCCGGACAACCAGGCGGTGATCCTGGGCCTGGACTCCTCCAGCACCGAGGTGCCCAGCGGGCCCAAGGAGAACCTGGCCGACGTCATCTGGGACCTCGCGGCCGCCCGCCTGACCCCCTGACCCCATCTTCGTCCGGCGTTTCGGGGTATCAGGGCGCCCAGATACCCCGAAACTCCGGACGAAGACGAGGGTCAGCGGCACTCGGCGGCGGCGGCGAGCAGAACCTCGGCAATGCGGCGGGCGGTCGTCGCGGCGTTGAGGTTGTGGTCGAACTGGGACGCCACGATCGCGCCGTCGTAGACATTCATCAGCGCGTCGGCCACGCCGGACGGGTCGGCCAGGCCGGCTCGGCCGGCCAGGTCGATGAACAGCGTCCGGGTCCAACCCCGGGTCAATGTGGTGATCTCATCCACGGGGTCCCCGGACCGGGTCTCGCCGGGTGAGGCGAGGAACGGGCAGCCGCGCCAGTTCACTGTCGCAAACAACTCGGCGAGGGAATCGAAGATCGCGAGCAACTTCGCCCGGGGATCCTCCACCGCGTCCACGTGCCGCATGATCCGATCGACCCGTCGATCGTGGCGGTGCAGCAGGTAGGCCCGGATCAGGCCGTCCTTGCTGCCGAACGCGCTGTACAGAGTGGCCTTGGCGACGCCGGCGTGTTCGATGACCCGATCGATCCCGACGCTGTTAACGCCCTCGGCGTAGAAAAGCTCGTCGGCTGCGGTCAATAACCGCTGGCGTGCGGTGCGCGGGGAATCAAGCGTCGTTTGGCTCATGTTGTTGACAATAACAGACAGGTCTGTCTACTCTCAAGGGCCTAGACAGACCTGTCTGTTTGTGCCGTCATCAAGCGAAGGAACGAGGATCATTGTGGCCAGCGTCACCGTGTCGACCGTCCGGATCGGCAGCCGCTCCGCGGCGCTGAAACTGAGCGGCCCGGCATCGTTCGCCCTGCTCGTCTCGATGGCGGTTACGTTCCTGGCCGCGGCCAGCGCCCCCACTCCGCTGTACGGCGTGTACCAGGGGCTGTGGCACTTCTCCCCGATCACCAGCACCGAGGTGTTCGCCGTCTACGCGGTTTCCGTGCTCGGCGCGCTACTGGTCGGCGGACGACTCTCCGACCACGTCGGGCGCCGCCCGGTCCTGCTGACTGCGATCGGCGCGCAGGTGGCCGCTCTGGTGTTGTTTGCCGGTGCCACCGGGGTTGACGAGCTGTTCGCCGCCCGGTTCATCCAGGGTTTCTCCACCGGCATGGCCATCGGCGCGATGGGCGCCGGGATGCTCGACCTGGACCGCATCCGCGGTGCGCGCTTCAACGCCGTGGCACCGCTGGTGGGCACCGGGTTGGGGTCGGTCGTCTCCGGAGCCTTCGTGCAGTACCTGCCCGCGCCCACGCACCTGGTGTACCTGGTGCTGCTGGGGGTCTTCACTGCGCAGGCCGTCGCGATCGTGCTGATGCCCGAGACAGTGACCCGCAAGCCGGGGGCGCTGGCCTCGTTGCGCCCGACGTTCGCGCTGCCCCGTGCGTTGCGCGGCGCGGTACTGGCCGCCACCCCGGCGATGCTCGCCGCCTGGGCGATGGCCGGGCTCTACGGCTCGCTCGGCCCGGCGTTGGTGCACCGCGTCACCGGCTCGGGCAACCACGTGCTCGGTGGATCGGCGTTGTTCGTGCTGGCGCTCAGCGGTGCTGTGTTGGTCATGCTCGCCGAGGACATGACCCCGCGACAGCTCATGCTGCTCGGTATCGCCGCGCTGTTCGTCGGCGTCGGGGTGACCATGCTCGCCGCCAACACCTCGGCCGTGGCGTTCTTCCTCGCCGCGCTGGTGGCCGGGGCCGGGTTCGGCGCCGCCTTCCAGGGCGCTCTGCGCACGGTCGTCGGCCTGGCTGCCGCACACGAGCGCGCCGGGGTGATCTCGGTGTTGTTCGTGGTTTCCTATGTGGCCTTCGGCATCCCCGCGGTGCTGGCCGGCCTGCTGGTGGTGCACACCGGGAACATCCTGACCACCATGTACATCTACGCCTCGGCGGTCATGGTGCTGGCCGCCGTCGCCGGGGTGGCGCTGCTGCGCCAGGGGACGCAGACGATGGCCGCCACGCAGGTCTGATGCGCACGCCGGTCACCGCTCCGGCGGACGCTGACAGGGCCAAGACCTTGCGGTTCGCGAACAACCTGCGTCGCCGCGCCGCACGCAACGCCTTCGGCGCCTACCGTCAAGGGGATGGGGGTGGTGACCGGCCGGACCCGGCGCAGCTGGCTGCTCGTGGCCGGTGGCGTCGCGTCGTTGTGTGCCCTGCCCGTGCTGATCGGCGCCCGTTCGGTGCACGCGCCGGGGATCGCCGCGGCGGACCTGCGGACCCGGATCCTGAGTAGCACGTCGTCCTACCGCGGCTACGCCGAGAGCGACGGCACCCTCGGTCTGCCCGACCTGCCGGAATTCGGCGACGTGGCAGGCCTGTTCGGCGGGCGGACCCGACTACGCATCTGGCACGCGGACCCCGCACATTCCCGGGTGGACGTGCTGACCCCGACCGGTGAGCGCGGGTTCTACGTCAACGGTCGCCGAGCCACGGTCTGGGACTACGAACGCAACGTCGTCACCGCGCTCTACGGCCGTCCCGATATCCGCCTGCCGCGTCCGGCCGACCTCAATCCGCCGGATCTCGCACGACGCCTGCTGGTCGGTGCTCGACCCGAGGAACTTCGTCCGCTGGCCGGGCGCCGGGTCGCCGGCGTGGCCGCGTCCGGCCTGCGCGTGGTCCCGGCCGACCCGGATTCCACGGTCGGACAGATCGACGTGTGGGCCGATGCCGCCACCGGTGTGGTGCTGCAGGTGCAGGTGTCCGGGCGCAGCGGACCGGCGGCACTGACCACGCGATTCCTGGACGTCACCGAGGGACCGCATGCGGTGCCCGACGGCGTGGTGAGCCCGCCGCAACCGGCCGGGGCGCAGCGGGCCGCGACGCGGGTCCCACGGGTCAGCCCCTTGATCGACCGCTACGCACCGGCTGTGCTGCCCCCGACGCTGGCCGGTCGGGACGTGTCCACCCTGGTGCCGGGCGGAGACGCGATACGCGCTTACGGCGATGGCTTCGCCCTGTTCGTGGCAATCTCGCTGCCGGCCGACCTCGCCGACCGCGCCTACGAGGCGGCCAAGGCTGCCGGCGGGCAGGTGCGGGCCATCGGTGTCGATTCGGCGGTCCTGCTGAGCACGCCGTTGCTGACGTTGAGCGTGGTGGCCCCCGACGGCAGGGACGGCGGGTACGTGCTGGCCGGCACGGTGGGCGCGGACGTGCTGAACCGCGCCGTGACCGAACTGGTGGCTCGCCGATGATCCGCACCGAAGGGCTGACCAAGCGCTACGGACGCATCCTCGCCGTCGACGGCGTGGATCTCGACGTGCGCGCCGGGGACATCTACGGGTTCCTCGGGCCCAACGGCTCGGGCAAGACCACCGTGGTGCGGATGTTGCTCGGCCTGGTTTACGCCACCGCCGGGCGCATCGAGGTGCTCGGCGTCGAGGTGCCGGGCCAGGTACGCGAGGTGCTGCCGCACGTCGGCGCGTTGGTCGAGGGCCCGGCCGCCTACGGTCACCTGTCCGGGCGGGCAAATCTGCGCCTGCTGGATGCAAGCGGACCCAACGGGCCGCGACGCACCCGACGCGCCCGGATCGAATCCGCGCTGGACCGGGTCGGACTGGCCGGGGTGGACCAGCGGCCGGTGAAGGCGTACTCCCTCGGGATGCGCCAACGCCTGTGCCTGGCCGGGGCATTGCTCAATCCGCCCCGACTGCTCGTGCTCGACGAGCCGACCAACGGCCTGGACCCGCACGGCATCGCGGAGATCCGACTGCTGCTGCGGGAGTTGAACGCCGCCGGCACCACCGTGTTCCTGTCCAGCCACTTGCTGGCCGAGGTGGAGGCGATGTGCAGCCGGGTGGGCATCATCGACCAGGGACGCCTGCTGGTGCAGGACAGCATGGAGACGCTGCGCGCTCCCACCGGCCGCGTCGTGCTGCACACACCCGACGCGGCCGCCGCACATCGTCTGCTCGACGGGCGGGTCGAGGAGGTGCACGGCGATCGACTGGCCGTGCGGGCGACCGACCCGGCCGTGTTGGTGGAGGACCTGGTGCGTGGCGGGTTGCGGGTGACCGGGGTGGCGGTGGAGCGGCGCACGCTGGAGGACGTGGTGCTCGCCGTCGTCGGGGCCGGCAGCGATCGGATGGCGCAGCGTCAGACGAACGGGGGCCGCGCATGATCGCGGTGGAACTGACAAAAATGGTGCGCCGGCCGCGGACCTGGGCCAGTGTCGCCCTGCTGTGCGCCCTGCCCACCGTGGTGGCGTTGTTCGTCGCCGCCCGCGACATCGGGCCGCGGCCCGGCGAGGGACCGGCTTTCCTTTCCGCCGTGCTCAACAACGGCGCGCTCTATCCGGCGGCGGCATTGGCGATCGTGCTGCCGATCTTCCTGCCGGTGTCGGTCGCGTTGATGGCCGGCGAGGCGATCGCGGGGGAGGCGAGCACCGGGACGCTGCGCTATCTGCTGATCCGTCCGGTGAGCCGAACCCGTCTGCTGGTGGCCAAACTCGTGGCGATCGTGGCCTACGTGCTGGGTGCGGTGGTAATCGTCGCGCTGGTCTCGCTCGTCGTCGGGATCACCCTGCTGGGTCACCAACGCGGCTCGGTGGTGTCCGTCTCCGGCGCAAACCTGACGCCCACTCAAGTGGCGGTGCGCATGCTGCTGGCCGTGGGATACATCGGCATCTCGATGGTCGGGGTCGCCGCGATCGCGCTGTTTTTGTCCACGGTGACGGATTCCTCGTCCGGCGCGGCCCTGGGGGCACTGGCGGCCCTGGTGGGCAGTCAGATCCTGGTGTCACTGGAGGCCGCGTCCCCGGTGGTGCCCTACCTGCCGACCCGCTACTGGCTGTCCTGGATCGATCTGTTCCGCGATCCGATCCTGTGGCGTTCGCTGGAGCGTGGCGTCGCGCTGCAAGCCGTTTACGCGGCGGTGTTCCTGGCCGTGGCCTGGGCGAACCTGGCCACCAAGGACATCACCAGCTGAGCGTCGAGCAGCCCGCGACAGCTCAGCCGCAATCCTGCGGTCCGGGCAGGGTGAGCGGTGTCGCGGAGAGGCTGTCGAGCACGATGCGGGTCACCACCGCATCGGCCGGCAGGCCACCGTGCCCGACGGCGACCGCCGGGCACAGGTCCTGCAGGGCCACATTCAACGCACCGTCAAGGCGGGCTGAATCCGGTGGCGTCACCGTCGTGTCCCGGTCGGTCCACATCGACAACCAGGGCAACCGGGCAGGACCCAGGCCACGCAACAGGTCGTTGTCCGGCACCAATTGTTGGCAGGCAGTTGCACACAGGTCCGGGGCCAGGTTCAGCCCCGCGGCGGCCAACGAGGTGCCGTGGAACGGCGAGCCGAGGGTGATCACCCGGCGGGCCCGCGCGGGCCCGTCGTAATCGCGCGCCCACAACAGCGCCACCACGCCGCCCGCGGAGTACCCGACGAGGTCCACCGAAGGGGCTCCGCCCGCGGTCGCTGCGGAGACCGCACGATCCAACGCCTTCGCCTGCGCGCGCAGATCGCCGGTGTTCTGCTCCGCGCTCGGCACCACCGTGACCGTCCGCCCGGTCTGCCGGATCCGATCGGCCAGCAGGTCCAGATTTGCGCTGTGCGTGCCGTAGCCCGGCACCAGCACGACCGGCCCCGGGGGGTCGAGCGCGGCCGAGCGAGGAGTCGGCGAGAATGGGGAATCGTGCCGGCCGGTCGTGGCCAGCACTCCGCCGGCGCCGGCCAGGACGCCGACCACGACAACGGTGCTCAACAGGCGTCGACGCCGCGGGCTCAGTCCGGACCAGCGCAAGGACAGCGAAGCGCGCATTACTCCATCCTGACCGACGATGGCGTTGCAGCGAGGAGTTGGTATGACCACCACACACAATCGCGAGTTCGACCTCGTGCTGCGCGGCGGCACCCTCGCCGACGGCACCGGCGCGGCGCTGCGCACCGCGGACCTCGCGATGTGCGACGGGCGCATCGCCGAGGTGGGCCGGGTCTCTGGACGCGGACATCGGGAGATCGACGCCGACGGGTTGCTGGTCGCGCCGGGCTGGGTGGACATCCACACCCACTATGACGGACAGGCCACCTGGGACTCCCGGCTGGCGCCGTCCTCCCCGCAGGGCGTGACCACCGTGGTGTTCGGCAACTGCGGGGTCGGCTTCGCGCCGGTGCGCCCGGCCGAGCACGAGCGGCTGATCAACCTGATGGAGGGCGTCGAGGACATTCCCGGCACCGCGCTGCACGAGGGCTTGGCGTGGACCTGGCAGAGCTTCCCGGAGTACCTCGACGCATTGGATGCTTTCCCGCACGACATCGACATCGCCGCCCAGGTGCCGCACGGCGCGCTGCGCGTGCACGTGATGGGCGACCGGGGCGCGGCCGGCGAGGACGCCAATGCCGACGACGTCGCGGAGATGTCCCGACTGACCGAGCAGGCCTTGCTGGCCGGGGCGTTGGGTTTCTCCACCTCGCGCAGCACCAACCACAAGTCCAGCAGCGGCGACCCGACTCCGTCGCTGACCGCCAAGGAGGTCGAGCTGCTGGGCATTGCCGATGCGCTACGGCGCGTCGGCCATGGCGTCATGCAGTTGCTGTCCGACTTCGAGGACGTGGACGCCGAGTTCAACCTGGTGCACAAGATGGCGTCGACCTCCGGGCGGCCGCTGTCCCTGACGCTGGCTCAGCAGCTGGTCGTCGCCCGGCCCGAGGAGAAGATCCCCTACCTGGACATCCTGCAGCGGATGGCCGCCGCCCGGGCCAATGGCGTGATGCTCACCGCGCAGGTGGCCCCCCGCGCCATCGGTCTGATGATGGGTCTGCAGGCGACCCTGCACCCGTTCCTGGCCAACCCCGTGTTCCGGGAGATCGCCGGTCTGGATCACCCGGCGCAGGTGGTCGCGCTGCGCGATCCGGCGTTCCGCGCGCGGCTGCTGGCGGCCGAGGGCGCCGCCGATGCCAGCAAGCTCGGCGGCAGCCTGATCACCTGGTTCCACCGGATCGTGCCGCTGGGTGATCCGCCGCAGTACGAACCGTCTCGCGCGGACAGCGTGACCGCGCGGGCCGCCGCGGCCGGGGTCAGCCCGCAGGAGATGGCGCTGGACCTGATGCTGGCCGACGAGGGCCGGGGTCTGCTCTACCTGCCCGCGGCGAACTATCTGGATTGGAACTTCGACGTGGTGCGCGAAATGCTCGTGCACCCCTGCGCGGTGCCCGGGCTGTCCGACGGCGGGGCGCACGTGGGCACCATCTGCGACGGCGGCTTCCCCACGTTCCTGTTGTCCTACTGGGGACGTGACCGGGCGTCAGATCGGCTGCCCATCGAGTGGATCGTGGCCCAACAATGCGCGGCCACCGCGCGGACCGTGGGATTGCTGGACCGCGGCGTGCTGGCGCCCGGCTACCGGGCCGACGTCAACCTCATCGACATGGACAACGTCGGGCTGCAGGCCCCGCGCATCCACGCCGACCTACCGGCCGGCGGCAAGCGATTCCTGCAGGCGGCCAACGGCTACCGGCACACCTTCGTCGCCGGGGTGGAGACCTACCGGGACTCCGCGCCCACCGAGGCGTTGCCGGGCCGGTTGGTGCGGGGTCCGCAGGCAGGACCGGCCTGACCCGGTGGGAGGCTCCGCCTCATGACGTCTGTCTCCGCGCCGCCAACACTGGACCTGCGCACCGTGGCCGCGGCTGCGGACAGTGTCCTGGACCGCTTCGCCGATCTCGTGCGCGGCATTCCCGATCTGAGCGGGCCCGCGATCGGCACCTGGTCGATGGAGCAGACCGCAGCCCACGTTCTCGGGGTCTGCGACGCCTACCTCTCCATCGCCCGCGGGGATGGCTCGCCGTACGCGGATCTGGGCCACGTCGCGGAGGTGAACGAGCAACGGATGATGGCGATCACCGAACGCGCACCGCAGGCACTCGCGGAGCAGTTACAGGCGCTGCGCCCGGCGCTCGCGGCGGCGGTGCAGGGTCCCGACGCGGAGGTGCCCGGGCACGCCGGGGTCCCGCAGTTGCGCTCCTCGGCAGCCGCGCGTGTCTTGGGGGAGGTCCTCGTGCACGGTTGGGACGTGGCCCGGGCCGCGGGCCGGACCTGGGTAATCGACCCGACCGACGCCGCGCTGACCTTCCGTTCGTTCTTGCCGTTCCTGCCGCTGTTCGTCAACCCGATGGCGACCCGCGGAGTTCACGCGCGGTTCGACGTGCGGCTGCGTAAGTTCCCCGAGGCACGAGCTGTCTTCGCGTTCCGGGACGGGACGGTCACCGTGGAGGGGGAGCCGCAGGGGCCGGTGGACTGTGTCATGAGTAGCGCTGCGGTGCCGCTGATCCTCGTGGTGCACCAACGGATCGGTCTGGCCGCCCCGATCCTGCGCGGGCAGATGGCCGCATGGGGTCGCCGACCCTGGCTGGGATTCCGGCTCGTGAACTACTTCGACCCGCCGTGACGGTTGCACCGCCCCTTGCGGGCGGGCGGCGTCGCGGCCACCGGTAGAATCGGCCGGATATCCAGCTGACTTTAACCCTCGGGAGCACTGTGTCTCGTCGCCTGTTCACCTCGGAATCGGTCACCGAGGGTCACCCCGACAAGATCGCCGACCAGATCAGCGACTCCATTCTCGACGCGCTGCTCAAGGAGGACCCGCGCAGCCGGGTCGCCGTCGAGACCCTGATCACCACCGGCCAGGTGCACGTGGCCGGTGAGGTCACCACCCAGGGCTACGCCGACATCCCGACGATCGTGCGCGAGCGGGTGCTGGACATCGGCTACGACTCGTCCAAGAAGGGCTTCGACGGCGCCTCCTGCGGCGTGTCGGTGTCCATCGGCTCGCAGTCCCCGGACATCGCCCAGGGCGTGGACGCCGCCTACGAGGCGCGCGAGGGCGAGGGCGTCGACGAGCTGGACAAGCAGGGCGCGGGCGATCAGGGCCTGATGTTCGGCTACGCCTGCGACGACACCCCCGAGCTGATGCCGCTGCCCATCCAACTGGCCCACCGACTGGCCCTGCGGCTGTCCGCCGTGCGTAAGTCCGGCACCGTCCCGTACCTGCGCCCGGACGGTAAGACCCAGGTCACCATTGAATACGAGGGTGACCGCCCGGTGCGCCTGGACACCGTGGTGGTGTCCAGCCAGCACGCCGCGGACATCGACCTGAAGACCCTGCTGGCACCGGACATCGCTGACCACGTGGTGGCCCCGGAGCTGGAGAACCTCGGCATCGAGACCGACGGCTACCGGCTGCTGGTGAACCCGACCGGTCGCTTCGAGGTCGGTGGCCCGATGGGCGACGCGGGCCTGACCGGACGCAAGATCATCGTGGACACCTACGGCGGCATGGCCCGCCACGGCGGCGGCGCGTTCTCCGGCAAGGACCCGTCCAAGGTGGATCGTTCCGCGGCCTACGCGATGCGTTGGGTGGCCAAGAACGTGGTCGCCGCCGGTCTGGCCCAACGGTGCGAGGTGCAGGTGGCCTACGCGATCGGCAAGGCACACCCGGTCGGAGTGTTCGTGGAGACCTTCGGCACCGAGAACGCGCCGGTGGAGAAGATTCAGGCCGCGGTGACCTCGGTGTTCGACCTGCGTCCGGCCGCGATCATCCGTGACCTGGACCTGCTACGCCCGATCTACGCCCAGACCGCCGCCTACGGCCACTTCGGCCGCGACGTGCCGGACTTCACCTGGGAGCGCACCGACCGCGTCGACGCCCTGCGCGCCGCCGCGGGCATCTGACGTTACGCATGTCATGCGCAATGTGGCCTTGTCAGTCGTCCGGACGCATGACAGGGCCCGCTGGCCCATGACATGCGCTCGCGGGTCGGGTGGTCGTCGGGGTCTGGTAGGACGGGGGCGTGAGCGAGCCGGTGGCTGAACAGCTCGCTCTCGTCCGGGAGCGGGCCCGTGAGCACACCCGGGCGGTGAAGCAGAAGGCGGGGGAGCCACCCGCGGCCACGGCGCCGATCGCCCGGGTCGCGGTCGACCTGCCGCTGCCGCACCTGGACCGTCCCTTCGACTACCTGGTCCCCGCAGCCTTCGCCGCCGACGCACAACCCGGGGTACGGGTGCGGGTCCGCTTCGCCGGTCAGTTGGTCGACGGCTTCCTGCTCGAGCGGGTGGAGGTCAGCGCGCACACCGGCGCCTTGGCCCGGCTGCAGCGCGTCATCTCACCCGAGCCGGTGTTGACCCCCGAGGTGCTGGCGCTGGCCCGCGAGGTCGCCGCGCGCTGGGCGGGCACGCCGGCCGATGTGCTGCGGCTGG
>DASXPS010000202.1 GCA_036493475.1 Sporichthyaceae bacterium
GCCGAAGCCCGCCAACAGGGCTGGCTCGGCGAGATCGACGGCCTACAGATCAGCCTCACCGGCGCCCGCCAAAAACTCGCCCAACTCGACCAGATCGCAACCAAGACAACCAGCACAGCGCTCGGGATGCCCACCTTCCCGCAGATCGCTGGCCGCTCCGTTCCACACCCCGACACTCCGCCCTGACCGTCACCGCGGGAAGACGCCCAGCCAGCCATGAAAGATCATCATCTAGTGCAGAGAAGAAGAAGGGTTTCGGGTTCCATCCGTTGCTCGGGTTCGTCGATCACGCCACGCCCACCGGCGGGGAGCCGGCCGCGGAGCTGCTGCGGCCGGGGAAGGCCGGCTCGAACACCGCCGCCGATCACGTCACGGTCCTCGACGCCGCCCTCGCGCAACTGCCCGCCCACCTGCGGGCCCGCGACCAGACCGGGCGGATGCCGGTCTTGGTGCGTACCGACGCCGCCGGGGCCACGACGCAGTTCGTCGCGTACTTGCACGCGCAGGGGGTGGAGTTCTCCGTCGGTGCCAGCTTCGCCCACCTCGACGTGCACACCGCCCTGACCGCGTTGCCCGAGCAAGCGTGGACACCGGCGTATCAGGCCCGCAAGCCCCGCGCCGCTGAGACCGGCGTGCAGATCGAACCCCGGGACGGGGCCTGGGTCGCCGAGGCCACCGGCCTGATCCCACTCACCGGCTGGCCACCGGGCACGAGGTTGATCCTGCGCAAGGAACGCCCACACCCCGGCGCACAGTTGCGGATCACCGACGCCGACGGGCTGCGCGTGACCGGGTTCCTCACCAACACCGGTCGCGGCGGCCCGCACCGCCAACTCGCCGACCTGGAACTACGCCACCGCCGCCACGCTCGGGTCGAGGACCGCATCCTTCTCCGGGGGGCCAAGGACACCGGGCTGCGCAACCTGCCCTTCCACGACACCGACCAGAACCGCATCTGGGTCGCGATCAGCGCGCTCGCCCAGGACCTGCTGGCCTGGTGCGCGCGACTCGCCCTGCCCGACTCGGCCGCAGGCTACGAGCCCAAACGGATGCGGCTACGCATCCTGGCCACCGCCGGACGGCTCGTACACACCGCGCGCAGGCACATCCTGCACATCGACCCCACCTGGCCCTGGGCCCCGGCCATCACGACCGCGCACACCCGCCTGTGCACGCTGCCCGTGCCCTGACCCACCACCGCATCCGCACAACCGAGGACCTGGAGCACCGGCAGACCACGCTGAGCCGGAGATCACCCACGCCGCCCCGCAGCGGAACACCCCAAGAAGATCAACAAGAGACACACGTGAAGATCACCGTACGATTGTTACGAAAGATCTGTGAGTGTCGTTGCGGTGCTCCTGGGTGGAGGACCACCAGGCTCGGTGCCGGTGACTTCGACGTGACTCGCGAAAGATCTGGCCGCTTCGGCGTGCCCTTGTTTTGACTTGTCCGTCGTGGTTGCCGGCACCGACCTGGCCCACCAGTTGGCCTGATCAGAAGCCTGTCCGTCCCTCGGGGCGTGACCCGTCACAGATGTGCCATGTGGTGACCTCATCCAGGCCGGTGCCGACGGTGACCCGCTCCCCGGAAGGACGACAGGCCGGTGCCCATGTTGGCAGAAATCGTCGATGCCGTGGTCGGTGTCGACACTCATCGAGACACCCATGAGGTGGAGATCGCGACCCCGGGCGGGGCGGCGATCGCCACCTGTCAGATCAGCAACGACAGCACCGGCTACGCCGAGCTGCTGGCCTGGATCGTCGACCACGCCCCCGGGCCGCGGCTGGTGGTGTCGATCGAGGGGACCCGTAGCTACGGGGTCGGACTGGCCCGCGCGGTCTCCGCCTCCGGGCTGATCGTCGTGGAGTGTGAGCAGCCCAACCGCAAGGCCCGCCGCGGTAAGGGCAAGTCCGACCCGATCGATGCACACCTGGCCGTGCTGGCCGCGCTGCGCCTGGACGCTGACGCACTGCCCACCCCTCGCGCTGATGGTGATCGCGAGGCGCTGCGGATCCTGCTGGGCGCCCGCAACGAGCTGACCACCGCCGGCACCGCGCAGACCAACCGGCTACGCGCGCTGCTCCTGGGTGGTGGGGACGACACCGACCGTGGCCTGTCCCGGGGCACGCTCACTGACGCCGTCCTCGCCGACCTTGCCCGGCGCCGGGCACCGCGCGAGGCCAGCCGTGAGCAGGCCGTGCGGCACGCCGAGATCCGCCGTGTTGCCCTCGCCCTCCGCGATGGTGCCCGGGCGCTCAAGACCAACCGCGCCCAGCTGCACGCCATCGTCAACGACCTGGCCCCGGGCCTGACCGAGCGTCGCGGGGTCGGCCCGGTCAGCGCCGCGCAGGCCATCGTGTCGTTCTCCCACCCCGGGCGGTGTCGCAACGACGCCGCGTTCGCCGCCCTGGGCGGGATCAGCCCGCTACCAGCCAGTAGCGGCCGCACCGTGCGGCACCGGCTCAACCGGGGCGGGGACCGGGCCCTGAACCGGGCGATCCACACCATCGCCGTCACCCGGATGCGGTGCTGCCCCGACACCCAGGCCTACGTCGCCCGGCGCACCGCCCAGGGCAAGACCTCGAAGGAGATCCGACGCTGCCTCAAGCGCTACATCGCCCGCCAGCTCTACCGCGCCCTCAACTCCGCGATGACCTCCACCGCAGCGCACATCGCGACCGAGTCCAGCTGATGAGCGAACACAGCGAATATCGTTACAGCCCGGCCCAGCCCCCCGGCCCCTGCGCCGAGCACCCCCACTGCCTGGTCCTGCGATGTCACCGTTGGCTGTGCCACAACACCTTCCACCTGCCACTGCGGCGACGCGGACAGCCCCGCCGCTACTGCAGCCCGGCCTGCCGCGTCGCCGAGCATCGCAGCCTCACCACATGATCACTTCCAGCCCGGGCGACCCCTGGTTGCCCGGCGGCAGGCCGACCCGCACCGCAGGCGCTCCAACGCCGAGGAGCGGAAGCGGCGCAGCAGCGCTGCTGAGCCCGGAAGGACTGCCCGACCCCTTGACAACACATAGAAGCGTCAAAAT